>NZ_JBSFWU010000078.1:0-38159 GCF_053594995.1 Streptomyces sp. NPDC002536 | reverse complement strand
GCGCGCTCGCCGGGGAACCCGAACTGCTGATCATGGACGAGCCGATGGCCGGCGTGGACCTCGCCAACCAGGGCGGGGCGCGCGGTACGGGCGAGCACCGCCTCGCCCTCCTGCTCGACGACGCCCTCGGCGAGCGGGATCCGCTCGGGCTCCACGAAGCCGCCCCGGCCCCCGCGGCCGCCGAGGATGCGCCGCAGCCGGGCCCGTCCGGAGCGGGCGCGCAGCACCCGGCCGACCTCGCGCCAGGTGACGTCGGCTGCGTACGAGACGGTGCGGGCCGCCTCATAGACGCGGCGCAGCAGGGCGTCCGCGTCGGGCAGGCCGAGGGCCGTGGCGACCTGGTGCTGTTCCTGGAGGGTGAGCCGGTCGGAGGCGCGGCCGGTGGCCAGGTGGAGGGCGTCGCGGGTGTCGAGGAGCAGGGTGCGGGCCTCCTCCAGGCCCTCGCGCGGAGCGTCGGCGAGCCAGGAGGCGGCGACCGCGCGCAGGGCGGTGGCGTCGCGCAGCCCGCCGCGGGCCTCCTTCAGGTCGGGCTCCAGCAGGAAGCGCAGCTCGCCCTGGCGCCGGGCACGCTCCTCGCACATCTCGCGCAGCTCCGGCAGCCGGCCGGGGGCCTGGGCGCGCCAGTCCTCGTAGGCCGTGGTGCGCAGGGCGGCGGTCAGAGCGGGGTCCCCGGCGAGGTGCCGGGCGTCGAGCAGGCCGAGGTGGACCTTGAGGTCGGAGGCGGCGGTCTTGCGGGCCTCGGCGGGGGTGCGGACGGAGTGGTCGAGGGCGAGGCCCATGTCCCAGACGGGGTACCAGACGCGGTCGGCCAGGGCGGCCGTCGCGGTGGCGTCGGCCGTGCCGTCGTGGAGGAGCAGCACGTCCAGGTCGCTGCGCGGGGAGAGCTCCCCGCGCCCGTAGCCCCCGACGGCGACGAGGGCGACGCCCCGGGTGCGGCCCAGCAGCCCGCCGAGCCAGCCGTCGGTGAGCCGGGCGAGCTCGGCCCGCAGCCGGGGCCCGGCGTGCGCCTCCTCGTGCAGGAGGCGCAGCCGGGCGGCCGCGTAGCCGCCGCCTTCGTCGGTGTCCGTCACCGTGGGCTCCCTGGGTTCAGAGCGCATCCGGGCCGCGCTCGTCGGTGCGGACGCGGACGACCGTCTCGACGGGGACGACCCACACCTTGCCGTCACCGATCTTGCCGGTCCGGGCGGCCTTGACGATCTCGTCGACGACCCGCTCCACATCGACATCGTCGACGAGTACCTCTATGCGCGTCTTGGGCAGCAGGTCCACTTGGTACTCCGCGCCGCGGTAGACCTCGGTGTGCCCGCGCTGCCGGCCGTAGCCCTGGGCGTCGGTGACGGTCAGGCCGTGGACCCCGTACGCCTGCAGGGCCTCCTTGACCGCCTCCACCTGGAAGGGCTTGACGACTGCGGTGATGAGCTTCATACATCGACCTTCTTGCTGTTCGGGGCCGGGGGCTGCTGGTCGGCGGCGGACGGGGCGGCGGTGCGCTGCGCCGGGGCGCCGCCGACCGCGCTGAAGTCGTAGGCGGTCTCGGCGTGCAGGGCCTGGTCGAGGCCGCTGACCTCGTCGTCCTCGCTCGCCCGGAAGCCGACGAGCTTGTCGACGAGCTTGGCCAGGAGCCAGGAGACGGTGAAGGAGTAGGCGAGCACCGAGAACGCCCCGACCGCCTGGCGGCCGAGCTGGACGGCACCGCCCACGCCGTTCACGGCGAGGACGCCGACGAGCAGGGTGCCGATGACGCCGCCGACGAGGTGGACGCCGACGACGTCGAGCGAGTCGTCGAAGCCGAGCTTGAACTTGAGGCCGACGGCCCAGGAGCAGACGGCCCCGGCGACGACGCCGATGAGCAGGGCGCCGAAGGCGTTGACGGCGGCACCGGAGGGGGTGATGGCGACGAGGCCGGCGACGGCCCCGGAGGCCGCGCCCAGGGTGGTGAAGGCGCCGTGCTTGATGCGCTCGTAGACCAGCCAGCCGAGCATGGCCGCACCCGTGGCGACCTGGGTGTTGAACGCCATATTGGCGGCGGTGCCGTTGGCGGCGAGGGCGGAGCCTGCGTTGAAGCCGAACCAGCCGAACCACAGCAGTCCCGCGCCCAGCATCACCAGGGGGAGGCTGTGGGGGCGCATGGGGTCCTTGGTGAAGCCGATGCGCTTGCCGACGACGAGGACGGCGGCCAGGCCGCCGATGCCCGCGTTGATGTGGACGGCGGTGCCGCCCGCGAAGTCGATGACCTTGAGCTGGGCCAGCCAGCCGTCGGGCTGCCAGACCCAGTGCGCGATCGGGAAGTAGACGACCGTCACCCACAGGGCGATGAACAGGGCCCAGGCGCTGAACTTCACGCGGTCCGCGAGGGCGCCGCTCATCAGGGCGGGGGTGATGACGGCGAACATCAGCTGGAAGAACGCGAAGGCGAGGACCGGGATGCCGTCCTTGCCGTTGGTCAGCGTCTCGGGGCTGATGCCCTTCAGCCCGATGTGGTCGAAGTTGCCCAGAAGCCCTGCGCCGAGATCGTCCCCGAAGGCGAGCGAATAGCCGTAGAGGACCCACAGCACGCTGACGATGCCGAGCGAGATGAAGGACATCATGAGCATGTTGAGGGCGCTCTTCACCCGCACCATGCCGCCGTAGAAGAAGGCCAGGCCCGGCGTCATCAGCATCACGAGCGCGGCACTGATCAGTACGAATGCGGTATCTGCGCCATTCAAGTCGGTGTCTCCTCGATAGCCACGGCCCTGACCCCCGTGCGGGCCGTCGTTCCCCGGGCCGGTGTCGCGTCAGGCTCGCGCAGCACCGTTTCAGCCGATGCCGCAGGTTGTTTCGCGCCAGTGACGAACACATCGCCCGTGTTACGCCCGGGTGAATTGCCCGGAGCCCGGCCGGAATTGCCGCTACCCTCCGCCGGACCGCCCCGGCGACCATGCAAACCGACCGCGACGACCACCCGGTATGACCTGGCGTGGGGGAGCCGAGTCGGGCTGTACGGGAGGGTCGTCGCGGCCGGGTCCGAGGGGCCGGAGGGCGTCAGACCGCCTGGGCGGCTTCCACCGAGTCCGGCAGGTGAAGGGCGAGTTGGTCGGTGAGCTCACGGACTTCGGACACCCCGCCGAAATCACGCACGGCGGAATCCACGGTCTTGCGCAGGCGGTTGTTCACCCGCTCCGAGCGGACCTGCTTGGCGATCCTGAGGGCCTGGCCGGCCAGGAGCGTGGACTCCTCCGGCTCGCGCTCCATCAGGTGCACGGTGGCCATGCCGATCAGATTGAGCGCATACGACCGTTGGTGCTCGGGGTCCTGGGAGAACAGCTCGACGGCCCGCTCCATCTTGGGCCGGGCCAGCGAGGCGTACGTCGGGCTGCGGCCCGCCACATAGGCGAGATCGCGGAAGGAGTGGGCGTTCTCCGCGTTGAGCTCGGCCTCGGAGAAGAAGCGGATCCAGTCGGGATCCCCGTCGGCGGGCAGGCAGTCGGCGAAGCAGTCCTCCGCCATGGTGACCGCGCGCTTGCACTTGGCCGGCTGCCCCATGCTGGCGTAGGCCCGCGCCTCCATGGCGTAGAGCATGGCCTGGGTGCGCGGGGTGGCCGTCTCCCGCGAGCCGTACTGGCCGAGGTGGATCAGCTCCAACGCATCGTCGGGGCGGCCGAGATGGATCATCTGGCGGCTCATGTTGGAGAGGATGTACGAACCGAGCGGGCGGTCCCCGGCCTCCTTCGCGGCGTGCAGCGCCAGGACGAAGTATTTCTGCGCCGTCGGGTGCAGGCCGACGTCGTAGCTCATCCAGCCCGCCAGCTCGGCCAGTTCGGCGGCGACCTTGAACAGGCGCCTGGCAGTGGCCTCCGCCTGGGGCTCCTGGAGCAGGTCCGTCACCTCGTGGAGCTGCCCGACCACGGCCTTGCGGCGCAGGCCGCCACCGCACTGGGCGTCCCACTGACGGAACATCTTCGTCGTGGACTCCAGCAGCTCCAGCTCCGGTTTGGAGAGCCGGGTGCCGCGCCGGGAGCGCTCCTGCGCGGCCGCTCCCTCGGACCGCTCCTCCCGGCTCGACGGGCCGGGGACCAGCCAGCGCTGCATCGGCTCGATGAGGGCGGGACCCGCGGAGAGGGCGAGCGAGGTGCCGAGGAATCCCCGCCGGGCCAGCATCAGATCGCTGCGGGAGAACTCGCTGAGGAGCTCGACCGTCTGCCGGCCGGCCCAGGGCATGTCCACCCCGCCGACGGAGGGCGACTGATGCGCGGCGCGCAGCCCGATGTCCTCGATGCCGACCACGCAGCCGAAGCGCTCCGAGAACAGCTCGGAGAGGATCTTCGGGATCGGCTCGCGCGGCTGCTCGCCGTCCAGCCAGCGACGCACACGGGAGGTGTCCGTGCTGATGTGATGGGCACCCAACTGGCGGGCCCGGCGGTTCACTTGCCGGGCCAGCTCGCCCTTCGACCAGCCGCTCCGCAGGAACCAGGAGTTCAGCTGCTCGTTCGGACGCTTCTCGGACCGCTCCTGCCGATCGGCCCTGCCGGCTCCATCGGCACCGCTGACGTTGCCGCCCACTGGAATGCCCCCATCCCGAAAGTCTGCTCTGTGCGCGCCGCCGCGCGAACCGCCAACAGCATGCCGCCTGTTGCGGCGGCCTGTCCGGCGATGCGCGGGCGCCGCCGGGAACGACGGGAAGCGTCACATGCCTCCGGCATACCCACTGCTGGGCGCATCTCCCGGGGTTCTTGCACCGAAAGTAATCCTACGATCACCGATCAGGCGAGTGCAGTCCAGCAAACGCCACCATTCGCCACCCCAACGAATGAACTGCTGTGCCACCGGCCGCGATTGACTTGACATCCGGCAACCCCGGAAAGGATCAAGGGAGTCGGTGAGCCGCCGGCCGCGCCGCCGGGCGGCGGCGGCCGGACGACGGGTGGATCGGTGCACAGGGCGGCGCGCACCGCGCTCCGCACCACCTCTCGCGCACCGTCGCGCCGCCCCGGAGACGAGGTCCGCGACCGTACGTGTCCGAGACACTCCGACACGTAACCAACCGCGAAACAGACCCGTTGGAGGGGGCATGGGCTTCACAATCGGCGGCATCCGGGATCTGCGCTCGGGCTCTCGGCGCCGAGGCCGCGCGTCCGACACCGCGACCACGGTCGCGGAGTACACCGGCCTGTGGGGGTGGGACGTGGCGCCGGGCGCCCGCGCCGCGCGCGGCGGCCGCGTGAGCTGCTCCTGCGGCGCCGCCGGCTGCCCCGCCCCCGGGGCCCACCCGCTCTCCTTCGCCCCACCCGTCCCGGCCGGCTCCACGCTGGACGAGGCGGCGGCCGCCTGGGCCGAGGTGCCGGGAGCGGCCGTGCTGCTGCCGGTGGGGCGCTCGTTCGACGTCCTGGAGGTCAGCGAGGCGGCCGGGCGGCACGCGCTGGCCCGTCTCGAGCGGATGGGGCTCCCGCTCGGGCCCGTCGCCCTCACCCCGCACGGCCGCGCCCTGTTCTTCGTCGCGCCGGGCGCCGCCGTGCAACTCCCCCAGCTGCTCTACCGGATGGGCTGGGACGACACCCGGCTCGACCTGCGCGGCCTGGGCCCCGGCGACCACATCACCGCCCCGCCCTCGGACTTCGCCGGCCTCGGCCCGATGCGCTGGCTCCGCCCACCCGCCCTCGACACGGCGGACCGCCCCCCGGAGGCGAGGCTGCTGCTGGGCACGCTGGCGTACGTGTCGCATAGGTCGGGCGGCGGCGCCCCGTAAGGGGCGCGGGGAACTGCGCGACAAGCCACGACGCACCCGCAGATGACGTACTGCCCGGGACGGCACCCACGGCAAAGGGCCCCTCCGCCCTTGCGGAGAGGCCCTTCCTTCACGCCCGTGGAGATCGCGACGTTCAGTCGCCGATCAGCGCATCGACGAACGCCTCCGGCTCGAACGGCGCCAGGTCGTCCGCGCCCTCGCCCAGACCCACCAGCTTCACCGGCACGCCCAGCTCGCGCTGGACGGCGACGACGATGCCGCCCTTGGCGGTGCCGTCCAGCTTGGTGAGGACGATGCCCGTGATGTTCACGACCTCGGCGAACACCCGGGCCTGCACCAGGCCGTTCTGGCCGGTGGTGGCGTCCAGGACCAGCAGGACCTCGTCCACCGAGCCGTGCTTCTCGACGACCCGCTTGACCTTGCCCAGCTCGTCCATGAGGCCGGTCTTGGTGTGCAGCCGGCCCGCGGTGTCGATCAGGACGACGTCCGCGTTCTCGGCGATGCCCTCCTTGACCGCATCGAAGGCGACCGACGCCGGGTCGCCGCCCTCGGGGCCGCGGACGGTGCGGGCGCCGACGCGCTCGCCCCAGGTCTGCAGCTGCTCGGCCGCGGCGGCGCGGAAGGTGTCGGCGGCGCCCAGCACGACGGACTTTCCGTCGGCCACCAGCACCCGGGCGAGCTTGCCCGTGGTGGTGGTCTTGCCGGTGCCGTTGACGCCGACGACCATGACGACGCCGGGCTTCTCCTCGCCGTTCACGCCGACACCGGGCTCGGTGTGGACGCTGCGGTCGAAGTCGGTGCCGATGAGCGTGAGCAGCTCCTCGCGGAGCAGGGTGCGCAGTTCCTCGGGGGTGCGGGTGCCGAGCACCTTGACGCGCTCGCGCAGCCGCTCGACCAGTTCCTGCGTGGGCGCGACACCCACGTCGGCGGTGAGCAGGGTGTCCTCGATCTCCTCCCAGGTGTCCTCGTCGAGGTGCTCCCGGGAGAGCAGGGTCAGCAGACCCTTGCCCAGGGAGTTCTGCGAGCGCGAGAGGCGCGCGCGCAGCCGGACGAGGCGGCCGGCGGTGGGCTCGGGGACCTCCACGGCGGGCTCGGCCGGAGCGGAGGCCTCGGCCGCGGCCTCCGGCTCGACGACCGGCGCCTCCTCCACCGGGGCCTCGGCGGCCTCCGGCAGTTCCACCTCTTCGATGGTGCGGCGCGCTTCCTCGCGCGGGGCTTCGGCCTCCTCGCCGACGTGGGGCTCGGCGGGCGGCGCGGTGACGGACGGGCTGCTCGGCGGCGCCGGGGGCAGCTGCTTCTTCTTGCGGCTGCTCACCACGAGCCCGCTGATCGCGCCGAGCGCGACCACAGCGATGACTACGGCAAGGATGACGAATTCCATAACGCCCCCAGTATCGGACACCGGGGCGGCATGCCGGTGCCGCCTCGTCGGCCCCGGATTTTCGCGGTGCGATCGCCGGGTCTTTGTGGTTTACCACGAGGACCAATGGCACTATCCGGCCAAAGTTGGAGCAAAGTACGATGGCGTGCACCTACGTGACGCGCGTAGAGTCCGCAAAGACCTTTTCTGGTCAGAGGCCTTGGCGGGCCTGAACGGCTCGCCGACACCCCTTGAGGCCTCCCGCCCCCGCATCACCTGCACGGAGCCCCCATCCCCATGGCCCCCACCACGGACAGCGCCGTCCGCACGGACGGCGCTCTGCTGGACGATGTGTCCACCACTGCAGCCGCCGACTCCGAAGGCGCGATAGAAACCCGCGGCATCGAGCCCGTACCGGACCACGAGCGGCACGGCCGGGTCCGGGAGCTCTTCCCGACCTGGGTCGCCGCCAACATCAGCGTGCTGCTGCTCACCATGGGCGCCGCCCTGGTGGTCTTCAACAAGCTCAACTTCTGGCAGGTCCTGATCGTCGCCGGATGCGCGGCCCTCGCGTCCTTCGGCATGGTCGGCGTGCTGTCGGTCTCCGGGAAGTGGGGCGGCGCGCCGGGCGCGATGCTCTCCCGCGCGACGTTCGGCGTGCGCGGCAACCTCTTCCCGGGTGCGATCCTCTGGGTCGCCCGGTTCGGCTGGGAGACGATCAACGCGGTCACCGGTGCGTACGCCGTACTGACCGTGCTCGACCTGCTGTTCGGGATCAAGAGCAACAGCGTGCTGATCGTGATCACGCTGTTCGTTTTCGTTGCCTGCACGTTCCTCGTGAGCGGCATGGGCCGGAAGGCCCTCAACGTCTGCAACAAGTGGTCGACTTACCTCTTCGGCGTCTTCAGCGTGCTCGTGCTCGGGTACCTCGTCGTGCACATCAAGTGGCACGACGTCTTCTCGAAGCCGGCCGGTTCGACCGCGATGATGATCGCCGGTATCGGCACGATCGCGGCGGGCGGCATCAGCTGGGTGCCCACCGGGCCCGACTTCGCGCGCTACCTTCCGCACTCCGCGTCCGGCAAGAAGATCGTCGGTGCGACGGTCTCCGGTGCCGGTGTGGTGATGGTGCCGATGGTGCTCATGGGTGCCGTGATGGCCGTGGCCGCGCCGGGGCTCGCCGAGGCGCCGGACCCGGTGTCCTTCCTCGGTGACATCCTGCCGACGTGGCTGGCCGTGCCGTACCTGATCACGGCGATCGTGGGCATGCTGCTGATCAACTCGCTGTCGATGTACTCGGCCGGTTTCACCGCCCAGACGATGGGCGTCAAGCTGCCGCGTGCGATGGCCGTGAGCATCAACGCCGCCATCTCGCTGGTGGGCGGTCTGATGCTGATGCTGGTCGCGAAGAGCTTCCTGAGCTCGTTCATCACCTTCCTGATCCTGCTGGCCGTCTCGTTCTCGGCGTGGATCGGTGTCTACGCGGTCGACATGGCGCGGCGCCGGGTGCAGGCCGTGCGGTACGACGCGGAGGGGCTGATGGACACCAGCCCGTCGAGCCGGTACTGGTACGCGGGCGGCTTCTGCTGGCAGGCCATGACGGCGTGGGCGGTGGCGCTGGTCGCCGGTCTCTGCTTCACGCAGTGCGCGTGGTTCAGCGGGCCGCTGTCCGGGACGTTCGTGGGCAAGTACGGGCTGGGCTGGGCCGCGACGATCGTGATCTCGGCTGTGCTGATGGCGGTGCTTCCCGCTCCCCGGGAGCAGGAGAAGTAAGCCCTCGCTCTCGACGTCGAACGGCCCCCTGCGTTTCGCAGGGGGCCGTTTTGCGTGCGTGGGTCGGGGGCGGGGCGGGGACGGGCCCTTCCGGGGACTGAACTTTTCGTGACGGTCCGTTCCACGCGGGGCGCCCCGCCCTTTCGTCCCAAAAAGTTTTTACGTCCCTCTCCAGGGCCCGTCCCCGCCCCACCCCCTCGCGTCCGTACGACGCCGTACGACGCCGACGGCGGCCCGCCCCCGCAGGAGACCCGAGCCTGCGGTGCGGAGCAACGGGTGGAGCGGGAGGGTGACACACGCACGCCACGACGGCGGGCAGTCGGACACGGACCCCTGCCCCGGCAAACGCAAAGGCGCTGACCCGAAGTCGGGTCAGCGCCTCGCAGAGGAGTGGGCGGCGGGGTAGGTCAGCCCATCTCCTCCAACGCCTTGCCCTTCGTCTCCTTCACGAACTTCATCACGAAGGGAATGGAGAGCACGGCGAAGACCGCGTAGATGATGTACGCACCCGAGAGGTTCCAGTCCGCGAGGCTCGGGAAGCTGGCCGTGATGGCCCAGTTGGCGACCCACTGAGCCGAGGCGGCGACGCCCAGGGCCGCGGCGCGGATGCGGTTGGGGAACATCTCGCCGAGGAAGACCCAGACCACGACGCCCCAGGAGAGCGCGAAGAAGAGCACGAACGCGTGGGCCGCGATGAGGGCCACGGTGCCCTGGCCGGTCGGCAGGGTGCCGTCCGCGGACTTGGAGGCGAAGGCCCAGGCCTCAAGGGCGAGGGAGACGGCCATGCCGACGGAGCCGACGAGGGCGAGCGGCTTGCGGCCGATGCGGTCGACGAGGACCATCGCGATCACGGTGCCGACGATGTTGATGATCGACGTGGTGAAGCTGTAGAAGAACGAGCTCTCGGGGTTGACGCCCACCGACTGCCACAGCGTCGAGGAGTAGTAGAACGCGACGTTGATGCCGACGAACTGCTGGAAGACCGAGAGGCCGATGCCGACCCAGACGATCGGGAGCAGGCCGAAGCGGCCGCCGAGCAGGTCCTTGAAGGTGGACTTCTGCTCGTTGTGCATCGCGTGCTCGATCTCGGCGACGCGTGCGTCGAGGTCGGTGCTCTTGCCCTCGACCTCGGCCAGGACGGTCTTGGCCTTGTCGAGCTTGCCGACCGAGATCAGGAAGCGGGGGGACTCGGGGATGGCGAAGGAGAGCAGGCCGTAGAGGACGGCCGGGACCACCATGACGCCGAGCATGAGCTGCCAGGCCTCGATGCCGAGGAGGTGGCCGCGCTGGTCGCCGCCCGCGGCGTTGAGGATGCCCCAGTTGACGAGCTGCGAGATGGCGATGCCGACGACGATCGCGGCCTGCTGGAACGAGCCGAGACGGCCGCGGTAGGCCGGCGGGGAGACCTCGGCGATGTAGGCCGGGCCGATGACCGAGGCCATGCCGATGGCTATGCCGCCGAGGACGCGCCACAGGGCGAGGTCCCACAGGGCGAACGGCAGGGCCGAGCCGACGGCGCTGACGGTGAACAGGGCCGCGGAGATCTGCATCACACGGATGCGGCCGATGCGGTCCGCGACGCGGCCGGCCGTGGCGGCGCCGATCGCGCAGCCGATCAGCGCGATCGCGATGACCTGGGCGAGCGCGGCGGAGCCGATGTCGTACTTGTGGCGGATGCCCTCGACGGCGCCGTTGATCACGGAGCTGTCGTAACCGAAGAGGAAGCCGCCCATGGCCGCGGCCGCGGTGATGAAGATGACGTGGCCGAGGTGGTCCGGCTGGGCCTTGCGGCCCTCGGACCCCTTCGCTGCCGTCGCTGTGCTGGTCAACGTGTACTCCTGGGGCACCCCGGCCACACTGCCGGGGGTGGGGGGCGGCCTTTCCGGTGGAAGATCAAAAGACCACCACGTGAAGGCGTAAGCAACGTGGGAGACCCTATGCCTTCATTTCTCTAAGTCAAGAGAATGTGATGAAGATGTTTCCCCCCGTTTGCCGGGGAGTTGAGTTCAAGTAGTGAAGTTGATCAACGAAGGCGTTGGCTGATGACCTTCGAAACGCCGTCGCCCTGCATCGACACCCCGTAGAGCGCGTCCGCGACCTCCATCGTCCGCTTCTGGTGAGTGATCACGATCAGCTGCGAGCTCTCCTGCAGCTCTTTCATGATCCCGATCAGCCGCTGGAGATTGGTGTCGTCCAGCGCCGCCTCGACCTCGTCCATCACGTAGAACGGGCTCGGGCGGGCCTTGAAGATCGCCACGAGCAGCGCCACCGCCGTGAGGGAGCGCTCGCCGCCCGAGAGCAGGGACAGGCGCTTGACCTTCTTGCCCGGCGGGCGGGCCTCCACGTCGACGCCGGTCGCCAGCATGTCGTCCGGGTCGGTGAGGATCAGGCGCCCCTCGCCGCCGGGGAAGAGCCGGGAGAAGACGCCCTCGAACTCGCGGGCCGTGTCCCGGTAGGCCGCCGTGAAGACCTCCTCGACACGCTTGTCGACGTCCTTCACCACCTGGAGGAGGTCGGCGCGGGTCTTCTTGAGGTCCTCCAGCTGCTCCGAGAGGAAGTTGTGCCGCTCCTCCAGGGCCGCGAACTCCTCCAGCGCGAGCGGATTGACCTTGCCGAGCTGCTGGTACGCCCGTTCCGCCGCCTTGAGGCGCTTCTCCTGTTCCGCCCTGACGAACGGCACCGGCTGGTTGCGGGGATGCTCCGGGTCCTCGGGCAGCGTCTCGCCCTCGGCCGGCGGCGAGGGCGGCACGGGCTGGTCGGGACCGTACTCGGCGACCAGGCCCGCGGGCTCGACGCCGAGCTCCTCCAGAGCCTTGGCCTCCAGCTGCTCGATCCGCATCCGCTTCTCCGCGCCCAGCACCTCGCCCTTGTGGACCGAGTCCGTCAGCTTGTCCAGCTCGGTCTTGAGCTCGCGTGCGGCATTGCGCCCGGCGACCAGTTCGCGCTCGCGCTCCGCCTTGGCGGCCTCGGCCGACTGCCGCTCCTCGTCGGCGCGCACCAGCGAGACCTCCACATGGGCCAGCAGCTGCCGGGCCCCGGCCGCCACCGCCCCGGCCACCTCCGCCTCGTGGCGCAGCCGGGCACGGCGCTGTTCCGCCCGCGCCCGCGCCTCCCGTTCGGCACGCGCCGCGCGGTCGAGCCCGTCCGCCCGGCCCGCGAGCGCCTTGACGCGCTCCTCGTGGGTACGGACCTGCAGCCGCGCCTCCATCTCCGTCTGCCGGGCGTTGGCGCCGTCGGCCGCGAGCCGGTCGCGGGCGGCGGTGTCGGGGTCGTCCGTGCCGTCGTCGTCCGCGAGCTCCTCGGCGGCCGCCAGCCGCTCCGCCAGTTCCGCGGCCTCCTCGGCGGCGCGCGCCAGTGCCTCCTGTGCGCGCGCGACGGCCGCGGCGCTGCGTTCGGCCTCGCCCTCCGCGGCGCGGGCCTGCCCGGCGAGGCGGCCCAGGTCCTGGGCGACCTTCGACTTCGCGCGGTCGGCCGTGCTGCGGGAGGCCGCCAGCTCCTCGACGAGGGCTGCGGTCCGTGTTCTGTTCTCTTCCGCTGCGCGCTGAGCCGTGCTCAACTCCGCGCATTCCTTCTCGAGTTCGGCAAGTTCTGCCGTCGCCTCGTCGACGGCCGCCTGCACCTCCAGCAGGCTCGGCGCTCCGCCGGAGCCGCCCTGCGCGAAGTGCGCGCCCAGCACGTCGCCTTCGGCGGTGACGGCGGTCAGGTCGGGGCGCGCGGCGACCAGGTTCTCGGCGTCCTCCAGGGTGTCGACGACGACCGTACGGCCCAGCAGGCGCCGGACCGCAGGCCGCAACTCCTCGGGGGCGCGGACGAGTTCGGACGCCATCCGGAATCCGGCGGCGGGGGCTGCGGGGGGCTCGTCCGGTGCTCCCGCGAGGAGCAGCGCCGCGCGTCCCGCGTCCTCCTTCTTCAGCAGGCGCAGCGCCTCCGCCGCGGCCGCCGGGCCGGTGACGGCGACGGCGTCCGCGGCCGCGCCGAGCGCCGCGGCGACGGGGAGTTCGCTGCCGGGGGCGACGGCGAGGAGTTCCGCCGCCGGGCCGAGGAGCCCGGACAAACGTTCCTTCGCCGTCAGGAGCGCGCCCGTGCCGTCCTTGCGGCGCAGGCCCAGGGCCAGTGCGTCGCGGCGGGCCGTGATCGCCGCGCGGCGCCGCCCGGCCTCGCCCGCCGCCTCGCGGGCCGCGTCCAGGGCGGACTCGGCGGCGGCCAGCTCCGCCCTGGCCCGGTCGTGGCGGGCGGCCAGGTCCGCGTCGCCGACGTCGGCCCCGTCGGCCTCGGCCTGCTGCTGCTCGTACTCCTCGCGCGCGCTCGCGGCCCGCTCGTACGCCTCGTCGCGGGCGGCGGTCAGGCGGACGGACTCGGCCTCGGCGGACGCCGCCCGGCCGCGGGCGGCGGTGACCCGGCCGTGCAGCCGGGCGAGCTGTTCGCGGCGGTCGGCGACGGCGCGAGCCGCGTCGCGCAGCCTGCGCTCCTCCTCCGCCAGGCGCTGCTCCAGCTCGGCGCGGTGCCGGGCGGTGTCCTCCAGGGCCCGCCCGGCCGCCTCCAGCGCGGCCTCGAGCTCGGCCTCCTGCTCGCGGATGCGCGCCGCCTCGCGCTCCAGGTCCTCCGGGTCGCGGCCGCGCCGCTCCTCCGCGGGGGCCGCGGTGGCGCTGGTGACGCGGGCATCGGCGAGCCCGATGGTCCCACGGACGCGCTCGGCGAGCCGGGAGAGCTCGTACCAGGTCTGCTGGGCGCGTGCGAGGCGCGGCGTGAGTTCGCGGACCTGCTCCTCCAGCTCGGCCTCGCGCCGGGCCGCCTCCTGCAACTGCTGCTCGGCGGCGTCCTTGCGGGTCTTGAGCGCCGCCTCGTCGGCGATCTCGGAGCTCAGCGCCTCGCGCAGGGCGACCAGGTCGTCGGCAAGCAGCCGCAGCCGGGCGTCGCGCAGGTCGGCCTGGATCACGGCGGCCCGGCGGGCCACGGCGGCCTGCCGGCCGAGCGGCTTGAGCTGCCTGCGCAGTTCGTCGGTCAGGTCCTGGACGCGCGCGAGATTGGCCCGCATCGCGTCGAGCTTGCGCAGCGCCTTCTCCTTGCGCTTGCGGTGCTTGAGGACGCCGGCCGCCTCCTCGATGAAGGCGCGACGGCCGAGCGGGTCGGCGTGCAGGACGGAGTCGAGCTGACCCTGGCCGACGATGACGTGCATCTCGCGGCCGATGCCGGAGTCGGAGAGCAGCTCCTGGATGTCGAGCAGACGGCAGGTGTCGCCGTTGATCTGGTACTCGCTGCCGCCGTTGCGGAACATCGTCCGCGTGATGGTGACCTCGGCGTACTCGATGGGCAGGGCACCGTCGGAGTTGTCGATGGTCAGGGAGACCTCGGCGCGGCCCAGCGGCGGGCGGCCGGTGGTCCCGGCGAAGATGACGTCCTCCATCTTGCCGCCGCGCAGCGACTTGGCGCCCTGCTCGCCCATGACCCAGGAGAGTGCATCGACGACATTGGACTTACCCGAACCATTGGGGCCCACGACACAGGTGATGCCGGGTTCGAAGCGCAGGGTCGTCGCGGAGGCGAAGGATTTGAACCCGCGCAGGGTAAGGCTCTTGAGGTGCACGCAGCAGGACTCTACCGTTCATCTCGGTTTCACCCCGGAAGGTGCCGGGCACATCCTGAACGTAAGGGGGCTGCGGAGGAAAACGGCAGGGCGCCGAAGATACGACGGATACGACGAAGGGACGCCGGAGCGTCCCTTGCAGAATCTAAGCGGCTGACTGAACAGTGCAGCCCGACCAGGCCCCCGGGGCAGGGCGTACGGTCAGGCGAGCGCAGGCTCCGCCTTGGATACGTCGATGCTGTCGAGCAGCGAGTCACCGTGGTGAGCGGCGGCAGACAGCGCGTCGTTCTCGGCCTGCATCCGGATGAGCTCGGATTCCAGGTCCTGGACTCGCTGCTGAAGCCGTCGCATCTCGGCGAGGACTCGGGGGTCGGAGCCGCCGACGTAACCGAGAAGCGCCTTTGCCATGATGGATGGTCCTCCACACTGAGTGACCGACCTAAGCGGTGTGGGTCGTGAGGGATTCGCACCCGCGGTGTCTGCCATCGCTACTGCGGTGTTTCAATGCCAAACAGCTAAGGTGCGCGGGGCTTCCAGAGTCTCACCAAAAGGTTTGACGGTCAACACGATCACACCCCGTATCCGCAGGCGTCCCAGGGGTGGCGGGGGGTAATCCGCGCCGCTGTCCGCACCCGGGGCCCGAGGGGTGTGGAGATCATCCGTTGGAAGGCAGCCTTGCACGCCGCCGCCGAGTTGGCAACCACCAGGCAATTCCCGTGGGACGAATATGCCAAAGGCATATTAATGGAATGTCCGACGCCCCGGCGCGGCCTGCATCCGGGACGTCGGGCGAGAGGTCAGCGCATCTCGAATCCGTCATAACCGCCGCGCGGGACACCCCAGATCTCCGTGACGCCGTCCACCCGGCCGGGCGTGTCGCCGTCGCGCAGCCAGTCGAGCAATTGTTCGCAATGGGTGCGGGGCCCCTCGGCGACCACCTGCACCCGTCCGTCGGCGAGGTTCGAGGCGAAGCCGATCAGGTCACCGATTGCCAAGGCATTGGCCCGAGTGAACCAACGAAAGCCAACACCCTGCACATGACCACGGACCCACGCCGTGAGACGGACATTCTCGTTCATGTCTGCACGCTAACTGGCCAATTGCATACGAAGCACTTCGGCCCCGCACCACGTGCCGTACAGTCGCGGCTCTATAAGGCTCCCCCGTACGAGTGACGCACTTTCACGCCGAGCACACAAGGAAGGCAGCGGATGGGTCGCCATCGACGCTCTGCCCCCCTCACCGCTGACGAAGCGGCAGCGATTGCCCGGAAAGCGAGGGCTCCCCGGACGAGAGAGCGGCCCGGGCCGCTCGGCCCCGGAGAGGACCCTTCGGAAGCGACCACTCAACCCATCCCCGTCATCCCCGACGACGCCGACGCCGGCCGTCACCGCAACGCCCGGCGCCCCGGGCGGGCCAAGGGCCTCAAGGCGCGGGTCGGCGCCCCCGCCGCCCGGCGGGCCGGTCTGCTCGGCGCGTCCGCGGCCGTGGCCATGGGTGCCGCGGCCATGATCTCCGGGCTGCTGCCGACCGGGGGCCTCTCCACCCAGGACACCGGGGGCACCAGCGCCGCCGGCACCACCGGGCAGGTACGGGCGGACCAGCCGCAGCCCGGCACGCCCAGCCAGCGCTCCCGGCCGGCCGCACCGGGCGGCGGGCGCGAGGAACACCGGGCGCGGGCGCAGCCGGCGGCGGAGCAGGAACGGCAGCAGGCCGCGGACCGCGGGACCGCCGAGGACGCCCGCGCCGGCCGCGGGGCCGAGCGGGCACACGGGCCGGACTCCCCCATGGCGGCCGCCGGGCCCGGGCAGCCGGATCCGTACGGGGGCTCCGTCCACACCTCCGCGTCGGTGCACACGGCCACCGGCGCGGGCGTCGCCTCGGCGGGTGCCGGCGCGGCCGTGGAGGACTCCGCACATCTGCACGGGAAGCTGGCCGACCCCCACAGCGCGGCGGCGCACCTGGTCCTGTCCCTGGTCAACGAGGAACGGGCGAAGGCGGGTTGCAAGCCGCTGCGGGCGGACGGCAAACTCAACGGCCTGGCCCAGTCGTTCAGTGACGACATGGCCCGGCGGGACTTCTTCGACCACACCGACCCCGACGGCAGGACGCCGTGGGACCGCGCCGCACGACGCGGCGTCAAGAACCTCGGCGGCGAGAACATCGCCCGCGGGCATCCGGACGCCCATGCGGTGATGAACGCGTGGATGCAGAGCGCCGGGCACCGACAGAACATCCTCAACTGCGAGTACAAACGGCTGGGTGTGGGGGTGCACATGGGGGACAACGGCCCTTGGTGGACGCAGGACTTCGGGTACTAGGCCCATACATCCAGGGGAGCGCCGGGCGGGCCGCCCGGCGCTCCTCGGCGTGTCAGGCCACCGCCACGCGACCCGCCGCGAAGATGCGCGCCTGCTCCGTTATGCGCCGGCCCAGGTGCTGCGCGGTCTCGATGTCCGCCTGGTGGACGGCCTCCGCACCCTGGTCGTTGTTGGACTGGGCCGCGGCACCGAGGAAGAAGCCCAGGCGGTTGAGGTCGTTCTCGGAGGCCGTGGAGGCGTTCCAGCCCGGGAACAGGTTGAGGCTCACCCAGCTCATGCCGTGCTGGGCCGCGAGCAGCGAGAAGAACTGCAGGGTGTGCAGCTTGTCGCCGCTCTTGGAGGCGGAGTTGGTGAAACCGGCGGCCAGCTTGTCCTGCCAGGCCCGGGTCGCCCAGCGCTTGGAGCTCGCCTCGGCGAAGACGTGGAAGGCGCCGGAGGCGGTGCCCATGTAGGTGGGCGAGCCGAAGACGATCGCGTCGGAGGCGTCGAGCAGCTCCCACTGCGCCTCGGTGATCTCGTCGACCTTGATCAGGTGAACGGTCGCACCGGACGCGGCGGCGCCGGAGCGGACGGCCTCGGCGAGGACCGCGGTGTGGCCGAAGCCGGAGTGGTAGGCGATGGAGACGACGGGCGTGGTCAGGGCAGACACGGCAGATACCTCTCGGAGACGCGAGTGGGGGGAGGCACGCACCGCAGGCGGTGCGATGCAGAAAGGAAAGCACTAACTTTTAGAAAGCGCAATCTGTCGGTGGGCGCTGTGCCGGAGTAGGGTGTGTCCATGGATCAGGATCAGGACCAGCTGCCGTTCGACGTCTTCGCGCGGAACTGCCCCTCCCGCGACACCCTGGGCCATGTCACCGGACGGTGGGGCGCCCTCACCCTCGGCGCACTGCGCGAGGACACGCTGCGCTTCAACGAACTGCGCCGACGCGTCGAGGGCGTCAGCGAGAAGATGCTGTCCCAGACCCTGCAGGCCCTGGAGCGGGACGGGCTCGTGCACCGGGAGGCGCAGCCGGTGAATCCGCCGCGCGTGGACTATGGGCTGACGCCGCTCGGGCGTGAAGTCGCCGAGCGGCTGCTGGGGTTGATCGAGTTGCTGGAGAACCGCATGCCGGATGTGCTTGCCGCACGGGATGCCTATGACGTGGAGCGGCAACCGTAGGTATCTGCGGGTCCGTTGTGGCTGGTCGCGCAGTTCCCCGCGCCCCTACGGGGCTCGCGGCGACCTCTGGCAACGCGGGCAGAAGTAGCTGGAGCGGTTCATCCACGGGCGGCGGCGGATGGCGGTGCCGCAGCGGCGGCACGGTTCGTCCTCGCGCCCGTAGGCGTCCAACGACCGGTCGAAATAGCCGGATTGGCCGTTCACGTTGACGTAGAGGCTGTCGAAGCTGGTGCCGCCGGCCGCGAGGGCCTCGTTCATGACCTCGCGGATATGGGTGAGCAGTTCGGCGGTCCGCGGGCGGGTCAGGCCCCCGGTCGGGCGCTCGTAGTGCAGCCGCGTGCGCCAGAGCGCCTCGTCCGCGTAGATGTTGCCGACGCCGCTGATCAGCGACTGGTCGAGCAGGGCCCGCTTGACGGTCGTGCGGCGCCCGCGCAGCGCCGTGTGGAACGCGGCGTCGTCGAAGGCCGGGTCCAGGGGGTCGCGGGCGATGTGCGCGATGACGTCCGGGAGGCCGTCGGGGTCGCCGGGGACGGTGTCGTGCAGGGAGAGCCCGCCGAAGGTGCGCTGGTCGACGAAGCGCAGTTCGGTGCCCTCGGTGTCGGCGAAGCGGATGCGGATGCGCAGGTGCTTCTCGTCGGGGGCGTCCGGCGGCTGCACCAGCAACTGGCCGCTCATGCCGAGGTGGGCGAGGACCGCCCGGCTCCCGTCCCCCACCGGCAGCCACAAGTACTTGCCGCGCCGCCGGGCCGCACCGAGCCGCTGCCCGGTCAACTGCGTGCCGAAATCGGCCGGTCCGGCCAGGTGGCGGCGGACGGCCCGCGGGTGCAGCACCTCGACGGCGGCGACCGTGCGGCCGCTGGCCCAGCGCTCCAGGCCACGGCGGACGACCTCGACCTCGGGCAGCTCGGGCATGGGTGCGCTCCTCCAGGCCGCCGCCCCCCGGCGGCGGAAAGACGAAGACCGGTTCGCAGCACCGGAGTCGGTGCCGCGAACCGGCCGGCGGTTCGTGCTACGCGCTCTGCTGCGCGTCGCCGGCGGATTCCGCCGACGGGGAGCCGCCTTCCTTGGCGGCGGCGATACGCTCTTCCGCCGCCTTGTGGATGGCGCGCCAGGCGGATTCCGCCGCCTGCTGCTCCGCTTCCTTCTTGCTGCGGCCGGTGCCGGTGCCGTACGCGACACCACCGACGCGGGCAGCAGCCGTGAAGGTCTTCTCGTGGTCCGGACCGGTCTCCGTGACCAGGTACTCCGGCACACCGAGGCCCTCGGTGGCCGTGAGCTCCTGGAGGCTGGTCTTCCAGTCCAGGCCGGCGCCGAGGTTCGAGGACTTCTCGATCAGCGGGTCGAAGAGCCGGTGCACCAGCTCCGAAGCGGCGTCCAGACCCTGGTCCAGATACACCGCGCCGATGACCGCTTCGAGGGTGTCCGCGAGGATCGAGGCCTTGTCCCGGCCGCCCGTGCCCTCTTCACCGCGGCCGAGCCGGATGAAGGAGCCCAGCTCCAGACCCCGGCCGACCTCGGCCAGCGCCCGGGAGTTGACCACCGCGGCCCGCAGCTTGGCCAGTTGGCCCTCTGGCAGGTCGGGGTGGATCCGGTACAGGGTGTCCGTGACCACCAGGCCGAGAACGGAGTCCCCGAGGAACTCCAGCCGCTCGTTGGTGGGCAGGCCGCCGTTCTCGTAGGCATAGGACCGGTGCGTCAGTGCACGCACCAGAAGGGCGGTCTCGAGTGTGTACCCGAGCCGCCCTTCCAGAAGCGTGTGAGACGAGGCCGCGTCCGCCTGAGGCGCCCCATTCCCGCGACTGCGGGATGGCGTAGTGGCGTCTGACATGGAGCCTGTCACCCGCCGATCAGACCTCGAGGACCTGGCGCTTGTTGTAGGTGCCGCAGCTCGGGCACGCGATGTGCTGCTGCTTCGGCTCGTGGCAGCGCTCGCACGCCACCAGGGGGGTGACCGCAGCCTTCCACTGCGACCGGCGGTGGCGCGTGTTGCTGCGCGACATCTTCCGCTTCGGAACAGCCACGGCTACTTCTCCTGTGAGTCATCCCCGTTGGAACGGGGGGCGTTGTCCTTCTCGCCGTCCTGGTCGGAACCGGCGAGTCCCTGCAGTGCCGCCCAACGGATGTCGACGGTCTCGTGGTGGTGGTCCGGGTCGTCCGCCAGCCGCGCTCCGCACTCGGAGCACAGGCCGGGGCAGTCGTCCTGGCACACCGGCTGCAGCGGCAGTGCGAGCACCACCGCATCCCGCAGCACGGGCTCGAGGTCGAGCAAGTCGTCCTCGAGGAAGAGCGTGTCCTCTTCGTCTTCCTCGTCGTCGGTGGCCGCGAGGCGGCCCCGCTCGTCGAGGTCGGGGTAGGAGTACATCTCCTGGAAGTCCACGTCGAGCTCCTGCTCAAGCGGCTCCAGACACCTTACGCACTCCCCGGTCAGCGGTGCACGGGCGGTGCCTGTGACAAGCACCCCTTCCATGACCGATTCCAGCCGGAGGTCAAGCTCAACGGTCGCACCCTCGGCCACCCCGATGACCTCGATACCGAGATCCTTGGGGGCGGGGACGGAGCGGGAGAGCCGCTTCAGCGCACCGGGACGCCGGCCCAGCTCGCGTGTGTCGAACACGAGAGGGTTGCGGTGATCAAGGCGGGCGTTCAGGGCTTCCTGCTTTCTACGCGGGTGAGGCCGCACCCCGCGCGGAACGCCGAGGGCAGCCTGGATCGCGGATGCATGCGCGACCGAAGAGCCAGGATACTGGACGCCCCGCTCTGGGCCCAATCCGCTCCGGTTGTCCCGCTGCGGACGTGGCCGGTCAGCGGCCCTGCTCGTACCGCCGCAGCTGGTCGAGGTCGATCATCCCGGTGTCGAAGAAGCTCGTCTCGTCGAGCCCTGCGCCCTGTTGGTGCTGTTGGTGCGGTTGCTGTTGCTGCTGCGGCACCTGCTGCTGTTGCGCCTGCTGCGGCTGTGCCGCGTAGTGCTGCTGGTGGTAGCCGTACGGGTCCTGGTAGCCGCCCTGGACGGCGTACGGGTCCGGCTGCGCCGGGTAGGCCTGCGGATAGCCGTACGGGTCCTGGTAGGCCGCTGCGGGCTCCTGGTAGTCCGCATAGACGGGCTGCTGCGGGACCTGCGGCGGGCTCACCGGCTGCTGGGAGGCGGCGAGCTCGGCGAGGAAGTCCGCGTCGCTGGTGGGAGCGCCCGCCAGCGGACCGCCCTGGCCGGCCAGGGCGCCGAGCTCGTCCGCGGGACGGGCCCCCGTCAGCTTCTCGCGGCCGCGGCCGACGGCCTCCAGGGTCTTGGCCAGGACGGCCGAGACCGCGCCGAGCTTGGCGTCCACGTAGGCGTCGGCCCGCTGCCGCTGCACGCCGGGGTCGGCGCTGCGCTCCGGGGCGTCGTCCTCGCCGGGACCGCCGCCGTCCTGCAGACCGAGCAGCTTCTCCCGGCCGCGGTCGACGGAGCCGATGGTCTTGGTGAGGACGACCTCGAAGTTGGCGAGCTTGCTGTCGACGTAGTCGTCGGTCTCCGCGCGGACCTGCTCCGCCTCCAGACGGGCCTCCGCGAGGATGCGGTCGGCCTCGTCCTGGGAGCGGCGGGCGACCTCGGTGTCCGAGATCAGCGTCCCGCGCTCGGCGCGGGCGGCGTCCAGGATCCGCTCGGCCTCCTCGCGGGCGTCCGCGACGAGCTGCTCGCGGTCGCCGATGACCTCGCGCGCCTGGGCGAGCGAGCCGGGCAGCGCCGTGCGCATCTCCTCCAGCAGCGCGAGCAGTTCGGCCCGGTTGACGACGCAGGAGGCCGACATGGGCAGCGAGCGGGCACCGGCGACGGCCGTGACGATCTCGTCGAGCTTCTTCTGTACGTCCACCTGGCGCTCGCCACTCTCTTCCGACCGATGGGAACGAACGGGGACGACTGTAAGGCCAGCGGACCCCGCCGGGCACTCACCGGCGTCGCGCCGGGGCGTCAGCTCTGCGCGAGACGCTCGGTGAGGGCCTCCAGGACCAGCGGCGGCACCAGGTGGGAGACGTCGCCTCCCCAAGCCGCGACCTCCTTGACCAGGCTGGAGGAGAGGAAGCTGTAGGTGGGGTTGGTGGGGACGAACAGGGTCTCGACGCCCGAGAGGCCGTTGTTCATCTGGGCCATCTGCAGCTCGTAGTCGAAGTCGCTGACGGCCCGCAGCCCCTTGACGATGGCGGGGATGTCCCGCTCCTTGCAGAAGTCGACGAGCAGCCCGTGGAAGGCCTCCACCTGGACGTTGCCGTACTCGGCGGTGACCTGGCGGAGCAGGTCTATCCGCTCGTCGACCGTGAACAGGCCCTGCTTGGACTTGTTGATCATCACGGCGACGTGCACGACGTCGTACAGCCGGGAGGCCCGGGCGATGATGTCGAGGTGTCCATTGGTGACGGGGTCGAACGACCCCGGACAGACGGCGCGGCGCAACGGTGGTTCCTCGCTCTCCGGTCCATTCATGACGTGCCTGATGATGTCTCAGCAGTGCACGCCGAGGCGGCGCGACCGTACCAAAGCGTGCCCTCGCCGTAGCGACGGGCCCTCAGTCCGTCGAAGCCGTCCGGCCAGCGGAATTCCCCGCCTCTGGTGCTGCGCTCCACGGTGGCGAGCGCATCCTCGGCCAGCCAGCCCCCGGCGCGGAGTGTGAGGAGGATCTCCCGCACCTCCTCGTCCGTGACGGCGTAGGGCGGGTCGAGGAAGACCACGTCGTACGGAGCGGAGGGCGCGGCTCCGGAGGCGATCTGCTCGGCCTTGCCCGTGCGCACCTCGGCCCCCGGCAGCCCGATGACCCGGACGTTCTCCCGGATCACGCGCACCGCGCGGGCGTCGGCCTCCACCAGCAGCACGTGCCCGGCGCCGCGCGAGAGGGCCTCCAGGCCCACTGCGCCCGAGCCGCCGTAGAGGTCCAGCACCCGGATGCCGTCCAGGGTGCCCAGGAGGGACTGCCAGGTGGAGAACAGGCCCTCGCGCGCCCGGTCGGAGGTCGGGCGGGTGCCGGTGCCGGGCGGCACGGCCAGGCGGCGTCCGCCGGCGGTGCCGGCGATCACGCGGGTCATGGTGTCGGGGTCCTTCGCGGTGTGAGTGCCGGGTGCGGCGTGCGCCGCGTCATCAGCGTAGGCGGTTCACCGACCGCGGGCCGGTGGGGGCCGGGCGCGCAGTTCCCCGCGCCCCTTCGGGGCGCTGGTCGGGGCCGTCAGCCCTTGTCGAGGAATTCCTCCCGTTCCTCGTCCAGCAAGGCGTCCAGAGCCGTGCGCAAGGCGGGCAGGTGCTCCAGCTCGGGGTCGGCCGCCACCACCGCCGCCGCCTCCTCGCGGGCTGCCGCGATGATCTCCTCGTCGTCGATGACGGCCAGCATCCGCAGCGACGAGCGCACGCCGGACTGTGCCTGGCCGAGCACATCGCCCTCGCGGCGCTGTTCGAGGTCGATCCGGGACAGCTCGAAGCCGTCCAGCGTCGAGGCGACCGCGCCCAGCCGGGCGCGGGCCGGGCTTGCCTCGGGCATCTCGCTGACGAGCAGGCACAGGCCGGCCGCCGAGCCACGGCCGACACGGCCGCGCAGCTGGTGCAGCTGGGAGACGCCGAACCGGTCCGCATCCATGATCACCATCGCGGTGGCGTTGGGGACGTTCACGCCGACCTCGATGACCGTCGTCGCGACGAGGACGTCCACCTCGCCCGCGGCGAAGCGGCGCATCACGTCGTCCTTGGCGTCGGGCTGCATGCGGCCGTGCAGCACCTCGATGCGCAGCCCGGCCAGCGGGCCCTTGGCGAGCTGCTCGGCGACCTCCAGGACGGCGAGCGGCGGGCGCTTCTCGGCCTCGTCCTCAGGGGACTGCTTCTTGCCGTTGGTCCTGCCGTTCGCCCCCTCCTCCTCGTCGCCGATGCGCGGGCAGACCACATAGCCCTGGTGCCCGGCCTCGACCTCCTCGCGCACCCGCTCCCAGGCGCGGGCGAGGAAGTGCGGCTTGTCCTTGGCGGGCACGACGTGGCTGGCGATCGGCGAGCGGCCGGCCGGGAGCTGGGCCAGGACGGAGGTCTCCAGGTCGCCGAAGACCGTCATGGCCACCGTGCGCGGGATCGGGGTCGCGGTCATGACCAGCAGGTGCGGCGGTTGCTTGCCCTTGGAACGCAGGGCGTCGCGCTGCTCGACGCCGAAGCGGTGCTGTTCGTCGACCACGACCAGGCCCAGGTCGTGGAACTGGACCTTGTCCTCGATCAGGGCGTGCGTGCCGATGACGATGCCGGCCTCGCCGGTGACCAGGTCGAGCAGGGCCTGCCGCCGGGCGGCCGTGCCCATCGAGCCGGTGAGCAGGACGACCTTGGTGCCCCGGTCCGAGCCGCCGAGCATGCCGCCCTCGGCCAGGTCGCCCATCATCTCCGTGACCGACCGGTGGTGCTGCTGGGCGAGGACCTCGGTGGGGGCGAGCATCGCGGCCTGGCCGCCCGCGTCGACGACGGCCAGCATGGCGCGCAGGGCGACCATCGTCTTGCCCGAGCCGACCTCGCCCTGCAGCAGCCGGTGCATGGGGTGCTCGGTGGCCAGGTCGTCGAAGATCTCGGCGGAGACCTGGCGCTGGCCCTCGGTCAGGGTGAACGGCAGCCGGGCGTCGAAGGCGTCGAGCAGGCCTCCGGCGACGGGCTTGCGGGCCACGGCCGGGAGCTGGGCGTCGGCGTGCCGGCGGCGGGCCAGGGCGACTTGGAGAACGAAGGCCTCGTCCCACTTCAGCCGGGCGCGGGCGTCCTCGATGTCGGCCTTGGTGCGCGGCCGGTGGACCTTGCGCAGCGCCTCGGGCAGCGGCAGTAGTCCGCGGCCCTCCTGGAGGGCGGGCGGCAGCGGGTCGGTGACGGCCTCCCAGCCGGTGGCCTCCAGGGAGGCGAGCACCACGTCCACCGCGTTGGAGATCTTCCAGGACTCCATCTGGGCGCAGGCCGGGTAGAGCGGGATGAGCTGCTGGGCCCAGGCCTCGACGGCGTCCGCGCCGCTGTCCTTGCCGAGCATCTCGTAGGCGGGGTGCGACAGCTGGCGGACGTTACGGAAGGCCCCGACCTTGCCCGCGAACATGCCGCGGCGCCCGGGCAGCAGCTCCTTCTGGTGGTGGTAGATCGACCGCCCGAAGAAGACCAGCTGCAGCCGCCCGCTGCCGTCGGTGAGCGTGACCTCCAGGCGCTGGCCCCGGCCTGCGTTGAACTTGTGCACGCGGGCGTCGGAGACCTGGGCGACGACCGTGACGTGCTCGTCCAGCGGCAGGTCGTTCAGCCGCGTGAGCTCACCGCGCTCGGCGTAGCGGCGCGGGTAGTGGTGCAGCAGGTCGCCGACCGTGTGCAGGCCGAGGTGCTCGGCCATCACTTTGGCGGTGTTGCCGCCGAGGCTCTTGTTCAGGGGCTCAGAGAGCAGCACGTCGTCTCCAGGGGCTCCGCCACGGGTTTTCGGCTGGGGGTCTGGGGGTTATCCCCCAGAGGACTGCAGCGCGGTGTTGCCGCCGAGGGTCTTCTTGAGGGGTTCGTCTAGGGCGGGCACATGCCCCATTGCACACCATGGGTGTGACAGTGCCGGTCAGGTGCGCATCATTCGATCCCGATGAGCAGCGGCGCGCACTGCCGGCCGCCGCGGTAGACGACGGTGTCCACGGCCAGGTGGGCGTCCCGTACGTGCCGTTCCAGGCGGTCCGCCACGGTGTCGGGGACCTCGTCGCCGAGGACGAGCGTGACCATCTCGCCGCCCGCCGCGAGCATCCGGTCCAGGACGGTCCCGGCGGTGGCGGCCAGGTCCTGTCCGATGACGGCGACGTCGCCGTCGATCAGGCCGAGGACGTCCCCGGCCTGGCAGACGCCGGCCATGGTCCAGGACTGCCGCTCGGCGACGGCGAGTTCCGCGTACCGGGTGGCGCCCGCGGCGGAGGTCATGGCGACGACGTCCTCGTCGAAGCGCCGGCCGGGCTCGTGGACGGCGAGCGCGGCGATGCCCTGGACCGGGGAGCGGGTGGGGATGACGGCGACGCGCACGCCCTCGGCGCGGGCCTGCTCGGCGGCGGCCGCGGCGGTGTGGCGCAGATCGTCGTCGTTGGGCAGCAGCACCACCTCGCGCGCGTGGGCCCGGCGTACGGCCTGGACCAGCTCGCCGCTCGCGGGCGGCTCCCCCGGGCGCACGGCCACCACGGTCGCCCCGGCCTCCGTGCACAGCGTGGCCAGGCCCTCGCCGCGGACGACGGCGACCACGGCGCGCTGGACCCGCTCGCGGGTGCGGGTGCGCTCCTGGGCGGCGCCGCCGAAGTGGGTGATGCGGATCCGGTGGGGGCGCCCGGCGTCGACGCCCGCCTCGACGGCCGCCCCGGCGTCGTCGACGTGCACGTGGACGTTCCACAGCCCGTCGCCGCCCACGACGACCAGCGATTCGCCGAGCGCGTCCAGGCGGGTGCGCAGCCGGGCGACGGCCTCGTCGGCGGCCTCCAGCAGGTAGATCACCTCGAAGGCGGGCTCGGCGCCGGTGCCGGCGCCGCCGAAGTCGGCCTGGCAGCCCTCGGGGTGGTGCGCGCCCTCCGTCCACGCGCGCGTGGCCAGCGGTGCGGGCCCGGCGGTCTCCGGGCCGGGCGTGCCGCCCGCCAGGGCGCTGGACAGCGCGCCCAGCACCTCCACCAGGCCCCTGCCGCCCGCGTCGACCACGCCGGCCCGGCCGAGGACGTCGAGCTGGCCGGGGGTGGCCTCCAGGGCGGTGCGGGCGCCCTCGTACGCGGCGCGGGCGGTCTCCGCGGCGGCGGCGCCCGGGACGGCCTCGGCGGCTTCGGCGGCGGCCGCGGCCACGGTGAGCACGGTGCCCTCCACCGGGCGGGCCACACCCTCGTACGCGGACTCCACCGCGCGCTCCAGGGCCCGGCGCAGCAGGGCGCCGGCCGTGCCGCCGTGGTGATCCTCGTCACCGGCGGAGGTCAGCACCTCGGCCATGCCGCGGAGCAGCTGGGCCAGGATCGTGCCGGAGTTGCCGCGGGCCCCTATGAGCGCGCCGTGGGCCATGGCCCGGACGGCCTCGGGGAGCCCGGGCCGGGAGCCGGGGCCGGTGGTGGCGTGGCCGTCGAAGGCGGCGTCCACGGCCCGGGCCGCGGACTCCACGGTCAGGTAGAGGTTGGTGCCGGTGTCCCCGTCGGCGACGGGGTACACGTTGATCGCGTCGATCTCCTCGCGGGCCCGGCCCAGCGCGTCCAGCGCCAGGGCGCACCAGGTGCGTACCGCGTCGGCGTCGAGCGTGTGCGGCACCTGGGTCCTCCTCGGACGGCTCGGGGCTGGGGCAGTGGGCAGACTAGCCCCGCCGGCGACCGGGATGGGCAGGCCGGGCGGGGTCCGGGGCGGTCATGGTAGTTTCGTTGTCCAGGAGCGGTCGTTGTATGCTGCTCCGGTTGCCTGATGAGAATCAGGCTTTCCCCTGGCAAGCCAAGTCACCATCGACCCGGCACGCTGGGATTTCCCGTAAGTGCATCTGAAGTCTTTGGAGTGACCCGTGGCTGCCAACTGCGACGTCTGCGGCAAGGGGCCGGGCTTCGGCAACAACATTTCGCACTCGCACCGCCGTACGTCCCGTCGCTGGAACCCGAACATCCAGCGTGTGCGTGCCGTGGTCGGTCGGACGCCGAAGCGCCTCAACGTCTGCACCTCGTGCATCAAGGCCGGCAAGGTCTCGCGCTAGTTCGTAGCGCAGCCTCGCCGGTTGCTGAACCGGTCCATCCTCACGGATGGACCGGTTTTTGCTTTGTCTGCGGGCCGGTGAGGGCTGAGCGCGCGGGGCGCCCATGGTCACCCCCGGAACCGCCACCCGTGGTCCACCGGCCCGATCCCCCCGCCCAGCGGGAAGCCGGCCGCGATGGCGCCCGTCACGTAGTCCTTGGCCCGCGTGACGGCCTCCGGCACCGCGTGCCCCTTGGCGAGCCCCGAAGCGATCGCGCTGGCGAGCGTGCAGCCGGTCCCGTGCGTGTGCCGGTTCCCGTGCCGTACCGCCCGCAGCCAGTACTCCTCCTCGCCGTCGGTCAGGAGGTCCACCGCGTCCGGGCCGTCCAGGTGGCCGCCCTTGATGAGGGCCCACTCCGGGCCGAAGGCCAGCACGGCGTCCGCCGCCCTGCGCAGGTCCGCCTCGACCGCCACGCGGACCCCGGTCAGCCAGGCGACCTCGTCCAGGTTGGGCGTGGCGACCGTCGCCAGCGGCAGCAGCCTGCCGCGGACCGCGTCGAGCGCCGACGCGGCCAGCAGCGGGTCGCCGTGCTTCGAGACGCCCACGGGGTCGACGACCACGGGCGCGTGCACCCCGGCCAGCAGACCGGCCACGGTCTCCACGAGTTCGGCCGAGGCGAGCATGCCGGTCTTGACCGCCTGCACGCCGATGTCGTCGACGACGCTGCGGAACTGGGCCCGTACCGTCTCGGCCGGCAGCGGCCAGGAGCCCTGGACGCCGCGGGAGTTCTGGGCGGTGACGGCGGTGACGACGCTCATGCCGTGCACGCCGAGGGCGAGCATCGTCTTCAGGTCGGCCTGGATGCCGGCGCCGCCGCCGGAGTCGGACCCGGCGACGGTGAGCACGCGTGGAGGTATCGGCATACGGCCGAATCTACAAGTCGCCCCGCTGGTCCTCGGCGTCCAGGTCCCCGAAGTGGTCCCAGCCGCCCGCCCGGTCCCAGGGGGCGCCGTCGACGGTGACCTGCGGCAGGGCGGAGGGGCTGACCACCTCGCCGATGACCTTCCAGCGGGCCGGCAGCTTCACGTCCGGCGGGAAGGTGGCCACGATGGCGTGGTCCTCTCCCCCAGTCAGCACCCACTGCAGCGGGTCGACGCCGACCGCCTGCCCGATGTCGGACATCTGCGTGGGCACGTCGATCGCGGCCGTGTGCAGGTCGATGCGGACCTTGCTGGCGTCGGCGATGTGCCCGAGGTCGGCGATCAGGCCGTCGCTGATGTCGGTCATGGCGGTGGCGCCGAGCGCAGCCGCGGCGGGACCGGCGTGGTACGGCGGCTCGGGGCGCCGGTGGGCCTCGACGAAGGCGCGGGGCGAGCGGAAGCCCCGGACGAGCACCGCGAGCCCGGCCGCGGACCAGCCCAGCCAGCCGGTCACGGCGACCACGTCGCCGGGCTGGGCGCCGGAGCGGGTGACCGGCTCGTGGTTGCGCAGGTCGCCCAGGGCCGTGATGGCCACCGTGATGGTCTCCCCGCGCACGACGTCCCCGCCGACCACGGCGGCCCCGGCGACCTGGCACTCGTCGCGGATGCCGTCCATCAGCTCCACGGGCCAGGTGGCGGGCAGTTCGGCGGGCACCACGAGGGCGAGCAGCACCGCGGTGGGCACCGCGCCCATGGCGGCGATGTCGGCCAGGTTCTGCGCGGCCGCCTTGCGGCCCACGTCGTAGGCGGTCGACCAGTCGCGGCGGAAGTGCCGCCCCTCCAGGAGGACGTCCGTACTGGCCACGACCCTGCGGTCGGGGGCGGCGACCACCGCGGCGTCGTCACCCGGCCCGAGCCGTACCGCCGGGGTGGTGGTGAGCCGGGAGGTGAGCTCTCTGATGAGCCCGAACTCCCCCAGCTCGCCCACGGTGCCTTTCACTGAGCTCCTCCTCGGAGTGTTCCGTTCCGGTGTCCTCACCGGGTGCTGCCGCGCCGCGCAGGCCGCGCGGGTCTCCCCTCAGCCTGCGGTGACGCGGTACCGTGGCGTCTCTTCTCCCCACATGATCCTCGTAGCCGCCCTGGAGGTTCCGTGGTACAGGCGTACATCCTGATCCAGACCGAGGTCGGCAAGGCGTCGACCGTGGCCGATGTCATCTCCAAGATCCCGGGGGTGATCCAGGCCGAGGACGTCACGGGTCCCTATGACGTGATCGTGCGCGCCCAGGCCGACACGGTGGACGACCTCGGCCGCATGGTGGTGGCCAAGGTCCAGCAGGTGGAGGGCATCACCCGCACGCTGACCTGCCCGGTCGTCCATATCTAGCTCCCCCGTATGCTCGGCCGGTGAAGTCTTCGCTCCGCCGGCCCCACGGCCTGTCCGCTGTTGCCCTGCTGCTGACGGCCGTGGCCTGCTCGGCCCCGGGCGGGCCCGCGGCGCCGGCGGCACCCACGCCGCCGGCCGCCGAGGCCGCGCTCTGCCGGGCGCTGCACAAGGAACTGCCGGGGACCGTGGACGGCCGCGAGCGGCACGATCCGGTTCCTGCTTCGGACTTTACCGCCGCTTGGGGCGGCCGTCCGGCGATCGTCCTGCGCTGCGGGGTCCCGAAGCCGGAGCTGCTGCAGCGCAATCCGGGCGCGGACGCGGCGGAGATCGACGGTGTCGACTGGCTGCCCGAGAAGCAGTCCGACGGCAGCGTGCGCTGCACCACCACCCTGCGCGAGGCCTGGGTCGAGGTGACGCTGCCGAAGCAGGTCACCGGCGACGCCGGCGACATCAGTGCGCTGACCGATCTCGCCGACGCCGTCAAGGAGACGATCCCCGAGGGGATCATCTCCTAGCCGCTGCCTACCGCAGGCCCGTCGGGCGGCGCAGCGCCGCCTGGACGAGGCGGTCGACCAGCTCCGCGTAACCCACGCCGCTCTCCTGCCACATGCGCGGGTACATGGAGATCGGGGTGAAGCCGGGCATGGTGTTGATCTCGTTGATGACGAACTCGCCGTCCTCAGTGAGGAAGAAGTCCGCCCGGACCAGGCCCTCGCAGGAGGCCGCGTCGAAGGCCTGTACCGCGAGCTCCTGGACGCGCCGGGTCTCCTCCTCGGTGAGCGGCGCGGGCACGATCCCGGCGGCCGAGTCGATGTACTTGGCCTCGAAGTCGTAGAAGTCGTGGGCCGTGACGGGGGGGATCTCGGCGGGCAGGCTGGCGCGCGGGCCGTCCTCGAACTCGAGGACGCCGCACTCGATCTCGCGGCCGCGCAGCAGCGACTCGACGAGGATCTTGGGGTCGTGGCGCTGTGCCTCGGCGATGGCCTCGTCCAGGCCGGCGAGGTCGTCGACCTTGGTGATGCCCATGGACGAACCGGCCCGGGCGGGCTTCACGAAGAGCGGCCAGCCGTGCTCGCCGGCGAAGTCCACGATCTTCTTGCGGGCGGCGGAGGGGTCGTTCTGCCACTCGCGGGGGCGGATCACCACGTACGGGCCGACGGGCAGTCCGAAGGAGGTGAAGACCCGCTTCATGTACTCCTTGTCCTGGCCGACGGCCGAGGCGAGCACGCCCGCGCCCACGTACGGGATGCCGGCCAGGTCGAGCATGCCCTGCAGGGTGCCGTCCTCGCCGTACGGGCCGTGCAGCACGGGGAAGACGACGTCGACCTCGCCCAGCGCCTTGGGCACGGCGCCGGGTTCGGTGTAGACGACCTCACGGCTGTGCGGGTCGACGGGCAGCAGCACCGATCCGTCGGCCGAGTCGGCGAGCTGCTCGACGCTCGGCAGCGTACGGTCGGCGATCGCCATCCGCTCGGGGTCGTCGGCGGTCAGCGCCCAACGGCCGTCGGCGGTAATGCCGATCGGCAGCACGTCGTACTTGGTGCGGTCGATGGCTCGCAGCACGGCGCCCGCGGTGACCACGGAGATGGCGTGCTCGGAACTGCGGCCGCCGAAGACGACCGCGACGCGCGGCTTGCGGCCGGTGCTCTGGGGGGAGGTCTCGCTGCTCATATCGCGTCGAGAGTACCTGGTGGCCGGGGATGCGTCAGTGCCGCTCGGGCTTGGCGCTGCGCGACATCAGTTCCTTGAGGGCCACCATGGGCGGCTTTCCCTCGTGCACGATGCCCACGACGGTCTCCGTGATCGGCATGTCGACATGATGACGCCGGGCCAGATCGAGCACGGATTCACAGGACTTGACGCCCTCGGCGGTCTGCTTGGTGACCGCGATCGTCTCCGCGAGGGTCATGCCGCGGCCGAGGCCGGCGCCGAAGGTGCGGTTGCGGGAGAGCGGCGAGGCACAGGTGGCGACGAGGTCGCCCATGCCCGCGAGGCCGGCGAAGGTGTGCGCGTCGGCGCCCATGGCCAGGCCCAGCCGGGTCGTCTCGGCCAGACCGCGGGTGATGAGCGAGGCCTTGGCGTTGTCGCCGAGTCCCATGCCGTCGGCGATGCCCACCGCGAGCGCGATGACGTTCTTGACGGCGCCGCCGAGTTCGCAGCCGACCACGTCGGTGTTGGTGTACGGGCGGAAGTAGGCGGTGTGGCAGGCCGCCTGGAGGCGCCGGGCCACGGACTCGTCGCGGCAGGCGACCACGGCGGCGGCGGGCTGCCGGGCGGCGATCTCCTTGGCGAGGTTGGGTCCGGTGAGGACGGCGACCCGCTCGGGGCCGACCTTGGCGACCTCCTCGACGACCTCGCTCATCCGCTTGGCGGTGCCGAGTTCGACGCCCTTCATCAGGGAGACGAGCACGGTGCCGGGGGCCAGCAGGGGCTCCCACTCGGTGAGGTTGGCGCGCAGCGTCTGCGACGGCACGGCGAGGACGGTGAAGTCCGCGTCGCGGGCGGCCTCCGCGGGGTCGGTGGTGGCCCGGATGCCCATGGGGAGTTCGACGCCGGGAAGGTAGTCGGGGTTGGTGCGGCCGGTGTTGAGGGCTTCGACGAGCGAGGCGCGCCGGCCCCACATGGTCACCTCGCAGCCCGCGTCGGCGAGGACCATCGCGAAGGCGGTGCCCCAGGAGCCGGTGCCGAAGACGGCGCAGCGCGTCACTTGCTGTCCTCCTGGTCCTTCCGGCGGGCAGCGGCGCGCGCCTTCTTGTGGTTGTACGGTTCTGCAGGGACGGGCTCGTCGCGGAGTTCGGCGAGGAGTTCGGTGATGGCGGCCATGATCTTGTCGGTGGCCGCGCGCAGCACCTCGGCCGTGGGCTCCTGCCCGTAGAAGGCGGAGAGGTCGACGGGCGGACCGGCCAGCACCTTGAGGGTCTTGCGGGGGAAGAGCCGCAGCTTCTTCTCCTTCGCGTACGGCGGCATCGCCTCGTTGGCGCCCCACTGGGCGACCGGGATGACCGGAGCGCGGGTGAGCAGGGCGACGCGGGCGGCACCCGTCTTGCCCTCCATGGGCCACATGTCGGGGTCCCGGGTGAGAGTGCCCTCGGGGTAGAAGGCCACGCACTCGCCCTTGTTGATGGCGTCGACCGCGTTCCGGAACGCGGTCGCGGCGTCGGCGCTCTCGCGGTAGACGGGGATCTGCCCGGTGCCGCGCAGTATCGCGCCGACGAAGCTGCCCCTGAACAGTGCGGCCTTGGCCAGGAAACGGGGCACGCGCCCGGTGTTGTACTGGTAGTGCGCGTAGGACAGCGGGTCGAGATACGAGTTGTGGTTGACGGCCGTGATGAATCCGCCGTCCGCCGGAATGTGCTCCATTCCACGCCAGTCCCGCTTGAACAGAACCACGAGCGGCGGTTTTGCCAACACCGCGGCAAGGCGGTACCAGAAGCCGATTCTGCGGCGGGACACTCGGTCACCCTTCTCTTGGGACATGGATCCGGCACGGGCCGGTTAACGCACCCGGGGCCGGACAAGTGTCGCCCCAGGTGCCCGGTCTGTCGAGAACACCGTAACCCCGCGCTCCACGGGCGGCCGCGGCAGCGGCGAGAATGAGACCGGAGCGAAGAGAGGGGGCACGGGTGCGCTGGACTCTGGTGGTGCCGGTGAAGTCGCTGGCCCTGGCCAAGAGCCGCCTCGGGGTTGCGGGCCCGGGGCACCCGCGGCGGCCCGCGCTGGCCCTGGCGTTCGCCCTGGACACCGTGGAGGCCGCACTGGCGTGCCCGGTGGTGCGGGGTGTGGCGGTCGTCACGGACGACCCGCTGGCAGGCGCCGGACTGGCCGCCCTGGGCGCCCGGGTGCTGCCGGAGCCGCCGGGCGGCGGCGGGCTGAACGCGGCGCTGGCGCACGGCGCGCGGAGCGTGCGGGAACAGCTTCCGGACGGCGCGGTGGCCACGCTCAATGCGGACCTTCCGGCACTCCGGCCCGGGGAACTCGAGCGGGTACTCGAGCGTGCCGCGGAATTCCCGCGCGCATTTCTCGCGGATGCCGCGGGAATCGGTACGACCCTGCTGGCCGCTGCTCCCGGAATGGAATTGGCTCCGGCGTTCGAGGGCCGTTCGCGCGCCCGGCACCTGGCTTCCGGGGCACGGGAGATCCTGCTCGACGGCGTGGATTCCGTACGCCGCGACGTGGACACGGAAGCCGATTTGCGGGCCGTTCTCGCGCTGGGCACGGGGCCGCGCACGGCGGCGGTGGCCGGGCCGCTGCGGTCCGGCGCGGGGCACGCCAGGGCATAGGCTGGACGGCATGCAGGCCACCGCGTTCACCTTCGATCCCCAGACCCGGTCCGGGAGCGTTCTCCTGGACGACGGCACGCCCGTGCCGTTCGACGCGGGGGCGTTCGACGCGGGGGGCCTGCGGCTGTTGCGGCCCGGCCAGCGGGTGCGCATCGAGTGCGCGACGGCCGACTCCGGTGAGCGCCGTGTGACGTTGGTGACGCTGCAGACGTTTTGACGTTGTGCGTCGACTGCGGGCCGGCTTGGGCTGATCGCGCAGTTCCCCGCGCCCCTTCGGGGCGCTAACGCACCGCGGGCCGGCCTCCCCTTCGGGGAGACCGGCCCGGCGGTGACGCCGTTGCGTCCGCTGCCTACTTCTTCTTGGCAGTGGTCTTCTTGGCGGTGGTCTTGCGCGCCGTCGTCTTCTTGGCCGGAGCCTTGACCGCGGCGGCCTTCTTCGCCGGAGCGGTCTTCTTCGCCACGGTCTTCTTGGCGGTGGTCTTCTTCGCCACGGTCTTCTTGGCGGTGGTCGCCGCCTTCTTGGCGGTGGTCTTCTTCGCCGTGACCTTCTTCGCCGCGGCGGTGGTCTTCTTCGCGGTCACTGCCTTCTTGGCGGTGGTCTTCTTCGCGGCCGCCTTCTTGGCCGTGGCCTTCTTCGCAGCGGCCTTCTTCACGGCCGTGCCGCCCGAAAGGCTGCCCTTCGGCGCCTTCTTGACGGCGACCTCGCCGCCCTTCGGGAGCTTCTTGGTACCGGCCACCAGGTCCTTGAAGCCCTGGCCCGCGCGGAAGCGGGGCACCGAGGTCTTCTTGACCCTCACGCGCTCGCCCGTCTGCGGGTTGCGGGCGTAACGGGCCGGGCGGTCGACCTTCTCGAACGAGCCGAAACCGGTGACCGAAACACGGTCGCCGGCGCACACCGCGCGGACAATCGCGTCCAGCACCGCGTCGACCGCGTCCGCGGCCTGCTGCCGGCCACCGACCTTGTCGGCAATCGCTTCAACGAGCTGCGCCTTGTTCACGTCTTCCCCTTCGGAGACTTCGCCGGAAAGTGTTCCAGCTTTTTTCGCACGTTAGGCAGATATATACCGCAAATCAAACACGAAACGGTCTAATCACCCTTGTGCCGCAACGAACCCGACCCGTCACGGAGTTCCGTCGGTGCCGCGCTCTGAAGGGAAACGGCCCTCGTCGAGGTCGTTCATCAGCCGGTCCAGACGCCTTGCCGCGCCTGAGAGATCGTGCTTCGCCGAAGCCGTGATGGCCAGCAGCTGCCTGGACAGTGCCACCCGTACGTCCTCGGGGACTTGCAGTGCGCGCACCCTCGAGTGCGCTTCCTTCAGTCGGTCGGCGACAAGCCGGTAGAGCTCGAGTTGGCTGTCGCGTTCCATGCACCGATTGTGCCATCTGAGGCGAGTTGTCGCTTCACAGGGCCTCAACAAAGCGGTGCGCCCCCTGTCCGAAGACAGGGGGCGCATCATGCCAAACCCCGGGTGAGCAGCGAAAATCCGGGGTCCCGGAGCAGGGGTACGGACTGGGCCGAATGAGCTCGAATTGGCCTCAGACGACGGTCGTCGAGGGCTTGAACGCGGGCCTGGCGGCCTCGTACGCGGCGATGTCCGCCTCGTGCCGGAGGGTCAGTCCGATGTCGTCCAGACCCTCCAGGAGCCGCCACCGGGCGTTGTCGTCAAGGTCGAAACCGGCCGTGATGCCCTCGGCCCGTACCTCGCGCGCGACGAGATCGACCGTCACCTCGGCGGCCGGGTCCACTTCGGTGAGCTCCCACAGCCGTTCCACAGTGTCCTGCGGCAGGATCACGGTCAGCAGGCCGTTCTTGAGCGAGTTGCCGCGGAAGATGTCGGCGAACCGGGAGGAGACCACGACGCGGAAGCCGTAGTTCTGCAGGGCCCACACGGCGTGTTCGCGCGAGGAGCCGGTGCCGAAGTCCGGTCCGGCGACCAGCACCGAGGCGCCTGCGTGCTCGGGCCGGTTGAGCACGAACTGCGGGTCCTTGCGCCAGGCCTCGAAGAGCCCGTCCTCAAAACCGTCCCGGGTGACTTTTTTCAGCCAGTGCGCCGGGATGATCTGGTCGGTGTCGACGTTGCTGCGGCGCAGCGGAACGGCCCGGCCGGTGTGCGTGGTGAAGGCTTCCATGGTGGCTCAGACCCCCGCGGTGGCAGTGACGTCGGACAGGTCGGCCGGCGAGGCGAGCCGGCCCAGGACGGCGGTGGCGGCGGCCACCTGGGGCGAGACGAGGTGGGTGCGGCCGCCCTTGCCCTGCCTGCCTTCGAAGTTGCGGTTGGAGGTCGACGCGGACCGCTCGCCGGGCGCGAGTTGGTCGGGGTTCATGCCCAGGCACATCGAACAGCCCGCGTGCCGCCATTCGGCGCCCGCCGCGGTGAACACCTTGTCCAGGCCCTCGTCGACCGCCTGCAGGCCCACCCGTACCGAGCCGGGGACGACCAGCATCCGCACCCCGTCGGCCACCGCGCGGCCGCGCAGCACGTCCGCTGCAGCGCGCAGGTCCTCGATGCGGCCGTTGGTGCACGAGCCCACGAAGACGGTGTCCACGCGGATGTCGCGCAGCGCCTGACCCGCCGTCAATCCCATGTATTCCAGGGCCCGTTCGGCCGCGCTGCGCTCGGACGGGTCGGTGTACGAGGCCGGGTCGGGAACGTTCGCCGACAGGGGTGCGCCCTGGCCCGGGTTGGTGCCCCAGGTGACGAACGGGGTCAGTGCGGAGGCGTCGATGACGACCTCGTGGTCGAAGACCGCGTCGTCGTCGGTGCGCAGGGTGCGCCAGTAGGCGACGGCGTCGTCCCAGTCCGCGCCCCGGGGGGCGTGCGCGCGGTCCTCGAGGTAGGCGAAGGTGGTGTCGTCGGGGGCGATCATGCCGGCCCGGGCGCCCGCCTCGATGGACATGTTGCACACCGTCATCCGGGCCTCCATCGACAGCTTCTCGATGGCGGGGCCGCGGTATTCGATGACGTATCCCTGGCCGCCGCCGGTGCCGATGCGGGCGATGACGGCCAGGATCAGGTCCTTCGCCGTGACGCCGTCGGGCAGTTCGCCCTCGACCGTCACCGCCATCGTCCTGAACGGGGCCAACGGGAGCGTCTGGGTGGCCAGGACGTGCTCGACCTGGCTGGTGCCGATGCCGAACGCGAGGGCGCCGAAGGCGCCGTGGGTCGAGGTGTGGCTGTCGCCGCAGACGACCGTCGTGCCGGGCTGGGTCAGCCCCAGCTGGGGTCCCACCACGTGGACGACGCCCTGCTCGACGTCGCCCAGCGGGTGCAGCCGCACGCCGAACTCGGCGCAGTTGGCGCGCAGGGTCTCCAGCTGGGTGCGGGAGACGGGGTCCGCGATGGGCTTGTCGATGTCGAGGGTCGGGGTGTTGTGGTCCTCGGTGGCGATGGTGAGGTCGAGCCGGCGGACCTTCCGGCCGGACTTGCGCAGGCCGTCGAAGGCCTGCGGGCTGGTCACCTCGTGGAGCAGGTGCAGGTCGATGAAGAGCAGATCGGGTTCGCCCTCGGCGCGCGTGACGACGTGGTCGTCCCAGACCTTCTCCGCGAGTGTCCGTCCCATCGCTGTCCCATTCGTCGGTTCGTGGGTGGTGTCCGTCCAGAGTGGCGCGTCTCGCGGAAATGTGAACTTGCGTTTCACAGTGTGAGACGTGAGTATCGTTTCATGGACAACACCAATGGCCCTTCGAGCGGTGTGGGCGTACTCGACAAGGCAGCCCTCGTGCTGAGCGCTCTGGAGGCCGGTCCTGCGACCCTCGCCGGGCTGGTCACCGCGACCGGTCTCGCGCGCCCGACCGCGCACCGGCTGGCGGTCGCCCTGGAGCACCACCGGATGGTGGCGCGTGACATGCAGGGCCGGTTCATCCTCGGCCCCCGGCTGAGCGAGCTGGCCGCCGCCGCGGGCGAGGACCGAGGTGTGCGTTCATGATCGGGAACGCTAGCCGAGGGCGGCACGGTCGCGGCGCCCGCCCCAGAGCCCCAGGTGGGCCCGGATCGGCCCA
>NZ_JBSFWU010000077.1:0-38177 GCF_053594995.1 Streptomyces sp. NPDC002536 | reverse complement strand
GCTCGCTGGGCGCGTCCGAGGTGATCGACTACCGGGACCCGCAGGCCCCGTAAGGGGCGCGGGGAACTGCGCGACCAGCCACGACGCGCCCGCAGTCGAGGCACTCGGGGCTGCGCCCCTTACGGGGCGCCCTAATCCCCCCACCCCTCCACCCGCGCCAACCGCCCCTGGAACCAGTCCAGTCGCGCCTGCAGCATGGCGGCCTCCGCCATGAGCTCGGTCATGCTGACCGGCGCGGCTTCCCGCACCCCCGGCTCGGTGACCACCGTCACCGAGCCGGCCCGTTCGGCGAACTCCGCGAACGTCACGCCCGTCCGCCCCAGCCCGGCCCCGCACCCGCCGCAGTCGGCGGCGACCGTCCACCAGCCGGGCCGCCCCCATCCCGCGTCGGAGAACCGGGTGGCGGTCCGGCCGCAGCCGCACGGTCCCACGCGCACGGTGCGCACGCGCTGGCGCGCGTAGCGCATTCCGCGCTCGTGGCGAATGTAGGCGCCCAGCACGGTGACTTCGAGCAGCACGGCCCGCCGGTGCGCCCCGGTGCACGTCAGGCCGAGCGCCTCGGCCGGGGAGTGCAGGCAGTGGAAGCCGCAGTCGCAGAAGCGCGCCGGGCTGCGGTGCCGTCGCCCGTACGCACAACGGGCGTCGTCCAGCACGCCGTACGGGGAGCCGCCGCCGAGGGAGACCCCCGTGAAGCCGGCCCGGGTGCCGTCGTGCGAGAGCACCGGGTAGGCGATCTTGTAGCCGGTGGGCGGCGCGGCGGGACGTTCCTGCGGAAGCCGCAGCCTCATCGCCCGGCGAGCACCGCGGGAGCCGGGACCTCGGCGGCAGCGGCCTCCTCGGGTCCCTCGGCCGCCGTCCGCACCGCCGCGCGGGGCTCCTCCGCGGGCCCCTCCACGGGCTCTTCAGCGAACCCGACGGCGAGTGCCTTGCCGAGCCTCATGACGCCTCCCGTTTGTCCGGTTACGGCACCCGCTTCCGGTGGATGCCGGACCCGTCCATGGTGGCGCAGTACGCCCGGTAAACGCCAGAGTGGCCGACCGGCGGAAACCCCGCCGGCCGGCCACTCCGGGACAACCCTGCGCGTCAGTTGTGGCTGTGCAGAACCTCGTTGAGGCCACCCCAGGTGGACTTGTAGGGGCGCGCCTCGACGGCGCCGCTGGTGGAGTTGCGGCGGAAGAGGATGTTGTCGGCGCCGGAGAGCTCCAGCGCCTTGACGACCTCGCCGTCGGGCATGGTCACGCGGGTGCCCGCGGTGACGTAGAGGCCCGCCTCGACGACGCACTCGTTGCCGAGGGCGATGCCGATGCCGGACTCGGCGCCGAGCAGGCAGCGCTCGCCGATGGAGATGATCTGCTTGCCGCCGCCGGAGAGGGTGCCCATGGTGGAGGCGCCGCCGCCGATGTCGGAGCCGTCGCCGACGACGACGCCCGCGCTGATGCGGCCCTCGACCATGGAGGTGCCCAGGGTGCCGGCGTTGAAGTTGACGAAGCCCTCGTGCATGACGGTGGTGCCCGGGGCGAGGTGGGCGCCGAGGCGGACGCGGTCGGCGTCGGCGATGCGGACGCCGGACGGGGCCACGTAGTCCGTCATGCGCGGGAACTTGTCGATGCTGGTGACCTGCAGGTGCTGCCCCGCGGCGCGGGCCTTCAGGCGGACGGACTCGACCTGGTCGACGGCGACGGGGCCGAGCGAGGTCCAGGCGACGTTGGCGAGCAGGCCGAAGACGCCGTCGAGGTTCTGGCCGTGCGGCTTGACCAGGCGGTGCGAGAGCAGGTGCAGCCGCAGGTAGGCGTCGTGCGCGTCCAGGGGCTTGTCGTCGAGCGAGGCGATGACCGTCCTGACGGCCACGACCTTGACGCCGCGGCGCGGGTCGGGACCGACGGCGGCGAGGGCCTCCTCGCCCAGCAGCTCCGCGGCGAGGTCGGCGGTCAGCACCGTGGTGCCGGCCGGGCCGGGGGCGTCGAGCAGTTCGGGGGCCGGGTACCAGGTGTCGAGGACGGTCCCGTCGTCGGTGATCGTGGCGAGGCCGGCGGCGGAGGCGCCGGTGGTGCGGGAGGCAACAGCATCGGTCATGTCCGAAAACCTAACCGGACGGGGCGGCTCAAGGCGAACTCGAAGGCATCCGGACGCAGCAAGTGGGTTCCCTTACGGAACCCACTCTGCCATGATCACGGTCATGCCCCGCCGCACCGGCCCGCCCGCGGGCGACGAGAACTGCGCCATCGCCCAGGCCCTGGACGTGGTCGGCGACTGGTGGACCCTGCTGATCGTCCGCGACATCGCGCGCGGGCTGTGCCGCTTCGACACCCTGCACGCCTCGCTCGGCCCGTCGCGCAAGGTGCTCGCCGAGCGGCTGAGGCTGCTGACGGAGGCGGGCGTCCTGGCCCGCGAGCCGTACCAGCAGCGCCCGCCGCGGTTCGAGTACCGCCTCACGCCGCGCGGCCGGGCGCTGCTGCCGACCCTGGTCGCCCTGCAGGACTGGGGCGACACCTGGCTGCTGGGAGAAGGAGAACCCGGGATGACCTCCAACACGGCGCGGACCACGGCCACGACCGCCGACGGCTCGCGCGAGGCCGAGCGCGTCCACGCACTGCTCGGCACCACGCTGCCCCCGCTCGCGCTCCCGGGCCCGGCGGGCACGCCCGTGGATCCCGTCGCCGGCACCCCGTTCACCGTGCTCTACTGCTTCCCCGGCGCCTACGCCTCCCGTGCCTCCTACCCGCCGGGCTGGGCGGACATCCCCGGTGCCACGGGATGCACCCTGGAGTCGTGCACCTACCGCGACCAGCTCGCCGGGTTCACCGCGGCGGGCGCCACCGTCCACGGTGTCAGCACCCAACGCCCCGACGAACAGCGCGCGTTCGCCGCGAAGGAACGACTGCGCTTCCCGCTCCTGTCGGACGCGGACCTCGCGCTGGCCGCCGCCCTCCGCCTGCCCACCTTCCGCACCGTCGGCACGACGCGCCTCAAGCGCCTCACCCTGGTGACCGACGCGGACCGGGTCGTCCGGCACGTCCAGTACCCGGTCACGGACGTCACGGCGAGCGTGGAGGCGGCCCTGGCCGCGGTGCGGTCCATGGCGGGAACGTCAACAACCCCGAGTTGACGCAAGGTTGACCAATTCACCGGACAACCCTGACGGACCCCGAATGTATGGTCGCCCGCATGGCACCCGCACTTCCCGTCCTCCCCTACCGCAAGCCCACCCGCGGCCGGGACTACTGGATCCTGGACGACGTCCTGCCCGACCCGGACGCCGTGCGGGCCCGCTGCCTGGCCAAGGACGACTGGGTCGAGGGCTACCCGCACAAGCCCGAGAGCTGGCCGGGCCTGCGGGCCATGCCGGGGCTGGAGCCGGACGAACTGGTCTGCGTCGAACGGCAGGTGCGGAAGGCGACCGGGGCGCGGAAGCTGTGGGTGGAGAGCACGCCTGGCGGCGGCACCCTCAACCACAACTGCATCCAGGTCGTCGGCCAGGGCGAGTCCGAGCTGCGCCCGCACACCGACTCGCGGGCGCTGTGCCGCTACGCCGCCGTGCTCTACCTCAACCCGCACGTGCCCAAGGACTGCGGCACCAGCTTCTACCGCCAGAGCCTGCCCGGCGGCCGGCTCGGCGGCAACATGGTCACGGCGCCCCACAACAACCTGGTCGACGCCCTGGGCACCCGCTTCGTCCCGCCGGACTCCTTCACGGAGGACGTGCGCGTGCCGCACCGCTACAACCGGCTGCTGCTCTACACCGCCAACATGATGCACAGCGCGACGGGTTACTGGGGCAGCGCCCTGGAGGAGAAGCGGATGACGGCGGTCTTCTTCTGGATGGCGTGAACCGCAACGGCCCGCCTCCTGGGTCAGGAGGCGGGCCGTTGCGACAGGCCGAAGAACTCGGAAGAACTCAGACGTTGAACCCGAGCGCCCGCAGCTGCTCGCGGCCGTCGTCGGTGATCTTGTCGGGGCCCCACGGCGGCATCCACACCCAGTTGATGCGGAGCTCGTTGACGATGCCGTCGGTGGCCGACTTCGCCTGGTCCTCGATGACGTCGGTCAGCGGGCAGGCCGCGGACGTCAGGGTCATGTCGAGGGTGGCGATGTTGGCGTCGTCGATGTGAATGCCGTAGATCAGGCCGAGGTTGACGACGTCGATGCCCAGCTCGGGGTCGACCACGTCGTAGAGGGCCTCGCGGACCTCCTCCTCGGTGGCCGGCTTGGTCGTCGCCGGGGCGGACTCCGCCGCGGCGTCGGTCACGTTCTCGCTCATGCGGTCTTCCCTTCGGACAGCGCCTTCGCCGTCGCGTCCTTCCATGCCATCCAGCTCAGCAGGGCGCACTTCACCCGCGCGGGGTACTTGGAGACGCCTGCGAACGCGACCGCGTCCTCCAGGACCTCCTCCATCGCGTCGTCCGGCTCCAGCTTGCCCTTGGACTGCATCAGCTCCAGGAAGGTCTCCTGGATCCGCCGGGCCTCGGCGAGCTCCTTGCCCACGAGCAGCTCGTTGAGCACGGAGGCGCTGGCCTGGCTGATGGAGCAGCCCTGGCCCTCGTACGAGACGTCCTCGATCTTCTCCCCGGCCAGCCGGACGCGCAGCGTGATCTCGTCGCCGCACGTCGGGTTGACGTGGTGCACCTCGGCGTCGCCATCCCGCAAGCCCCGGCCGTGCGGGTTCTTGTAGTGGTCCAGGATGACGTCCTGGTACATCGAATCAAGCTTCACAGTGGGCGCCCATCTCAGCCGAAGAAGTTCCGGACGTGCTCCAGGCCCTCGATCAGCGCGTCGACCTCGGCGGGCGTGGAGTACAGGTAGAACGACGCCCGCGTGGTCGCAGGAATTCCGTAGCGCAGGCAGACGGGGCGGGCGCAGTGGTGGCCGACCCGGACCGCGATGCCCTGCTCGTCGAGGACCTGGCCCACGTCGTGCGGGTGGATGTCGCCGAGCGTGAAGGAGATCGCGGCACCGCGGTCCTCGGCCGTGACGGGGCCGATGATCCGCAGGTCGGGGACCTCCTGCAGGCGCTGGATGGCGTACTCGGTGATCGCGTGCTCGTGGCGCGCGATGCGCTCCATGCCGATCGAGGTGAGGTAGTCCACCGCGGCGCCGAGGCCGACGGCCTGGGCGATCGGGGGCGTACCGGCCTCGAACTTGTGCGGCGCGGGGGCGTAGGTGGAGGAGTGCATCGAGACGGTCTCGATCATCTCGCCGCCGCCGAGGAACGGCGGGAGGTCCTCCAGCAGCTCCTGGCGGCCCCACAGGACGCCGATGCCGTCCGGGCCGCACATCTTGTGGCCGGTGAAGGCCACGAAGTCGGCCTGGAGCGCCTGGACGTCCAGCGGCATGTGCGGGGCGGCCTGCGAGGCGTCGATGACGACGAGCGCGCCGACCTGCTGGGCGCGGCGCACGATCGCCTCGACCGGGTTGACCGTGCCCAGGATGTTGGAGACCAGCACGAAGGAAACGACCTTGGTCTTCTCCGTGATGATCTCGTCGATGTTGGACAGGTCGAGGCGGCCGTCGTCGGTGAGGCCGAACCACTTCAGCTTCGCGCCCGTGCGCTGCGAGAGCAGCTGCCAGGGAACGATGTTGGAGTGGTGCTCCATCTCGGTGATGACGATCTCGGTGTCGTGGTCGACCCGGTAGGGCTCGTCGGCCCAGCCGAGCATGTTGGCCACGAGGTTGAGCGACTCCGAGGCGTTCTTGGTGAAGATCACCTCGTCGCGGCTGGGCGCGTTGATGAAGGCCGCGACCTTGTCGCGCGCGCCCTCGTACAGCGCCGTGGCCTCCTCGGCGAGGACGTGCACGCCGCGGTGGACGTTGGCGTTGTGCTGCTCGTAGTGCTCGTTGAGCACGTCGAGCACCTGGCGCGGCTTCTGGGAGGTGGCCGCGTTGTCCAGGTAGACGAGCTTCTTCCCGCCGTGGACCGTGCGGTCCAGGATCGGGAAGTCCTTGCGGATCGCGTCGGTGTCGAGCAGGCCCGGCAGCAGTATGGTCACGCCGTTACGCCACCCTTCACGTACGCCTCGTAGCCCTCGTTCTCCAGCTTGTCGGCGAGCTCGGCGCCGCCGGACTCGACGATCTTGCCGCCCGCGAAGACGTGCACGAAGTCGGGCTTGATGTAGCGCAGGATGCGCGTGTAGTGGGTGATCAGCAGGGTGCCGACCTCGCCCGTCTCGCGGACCCGGTTGACGCCCTCGGAGACGACGCGCAGCGCGTCGACGTCCAGGCCGGAGTCGGTCTCGTCGAGGATGGCGATCTTCGGCTTGAGGAGCTCCAGCTGGAGGATCTCGTGGCGCTTCTTCTCACCGCCGGAGAAGCCCTCGTTGACGTTGCGCTCGGCGAAGGCGGGGTCCATCTGGAGCTGCTCCATGGCGGACTTGACCTCCTTCACCCAGGTGCGCAGCTTGGGGGCCTCGCCGCGGACGGCGGTGGCGGAGGTGCGCAGGAAGTTGGAGACCGAGACGCCGGGGACCTCGACCGGGTACTGCATGGCGAGGAAGACGCCGGCGCGGGCGCGCTCGTCGACGGACATCTCCAGGACGTCCTCGCCGTCGAGGGTGACGGTGCCGCCGGTGATCGTGTACTTGGGGTGACCGGCCAGCGAGTAGGCCAGGGTGGACTTGCCGGAGCCGTTGGGGCCCATGATGGCGTGGGTCTCGCCCTGCTTCACGGTCAGGTCGACGCCACGCAGGATCTCCCGGGGGCCGTTTTCGGCGTCGACGGAGACGTGCAGGTCGTGAATCTCAAGCGTTGCCATGGGGAACTCAGGACTCCTGGGTGACGGAGACGAGCACGTCGTCCCCTTCGATCTTGACGGGGTATACGGGGATGGGCTGCGTCGCGGGGAGGCAATCGGGCTTGCCGGTGCGCAGGTCGAAGCTGGAGCCGTGCAGCCAGCACTCGATGTGGCAGTTCTCCACCTCGCCCTCGGAGAGGGAGACGTTCGCGTGCGAGCAGATGTCGTTGACCGCGAACACCTCGCCCTCGGTGCGGACGACGGCGACCGGGGTGCCGCCGAGCTCGACCCGCTTAGGAGTGTCCTCCTCGAGCTCGCTCAGACCACAGGCGCGGACGAAGTCGTTCATGCGACCGACGCCTCCAGCTCCGTCTCGATCTTGGCGAGGAGGCGCTCCTCCAGGTCGGGGATGCCGATCTGCTGCACGAGCTCGGCGAAGAAGCCGCGGACCACCAGACGGCGGGCCTCGTCGGCGGGGATGCCGCGGGCCATCAGGTAGAACAGCTGCTCGTCGTCGAAGCGGCCGGTGGCCGAGGCGTGGCCGGCCCCGACGATCTCGCCGGTCTCGATCTCCAGGTTGGGGACGGAGTCGACGCGGGCGCCGTCGGTGAGGACCAGGTTCCGGTTGAGCTCGTAGGTGTCGGTGCCCTCGGCCTCGGCGCGGATGAGCACGTCGCCGATCCAGACCGCGTGGGCGTCCTTGCCCTGCAGCGCGCCCTTGTAGGCGACGTTGCTGCGGCAGTGCGGGGTGTCGTGGTCGACGAAGAGGCGGTGCTCCTGGTGCTGGCCCTGGTCGGTGAAGTACAGGCCGTAGAGCTCGGCCTCGCCGCCCGGGGCGCCGTAGACGACGCGGGGGTGCAGCCGGACCAGGTCGCCGCCGAAGGTGACGATCACGGACTTGAAGGAGGCGTCGCGGCCGACGAGCGCGGTGTGCTGGCCGGCGTGCACCGCGGTGCCGTCCCAGTCCTGGACGGAGACGACGGTGAGCTTGGCGCCGTCGCCGATGAGGAACTCGACGTTGGCGGCGAGGGTGGCGTCACCGGTGTGGTCGATGACGACGACGGCCTCGGCGAACGCGCCGACCTCGACGACCTGGTGGCCGAAGGCGACCCCGCCCTCTCCGTGCACGGAGATGCGGACGGGCTCGGTGAGCACCGTCTCCTTCGGGATGGAGACGACCGAGGCCTTCTCGAAGGAGCTGTAGGCCTGGGCGGCGACCCGGTCGACCGGCTTGCCGGCCTTGCCGAGGCGGGCGTCGTCCCGGCCGACGGTCTCTACGGTGACGCCCTCGGGGGCCTCCACCTCGACCTTGACGCCGCCGTCCACGGCCTTGTCGGCGGCCGTGCCGTCGTGCAGACCGCGCAGGCGCTCCAGCGGGGTGAACCGCCACTCCTCCTCGCGGCCGTGCGGCACGGGGAAGTCCGCGACGTCGTACGAGGCGGGGGCGCTGACCCGGGCGTCGATGGGCTGGCGGGGGCCGCCCACCTGGATGGCGCCGTCGGTCGTGCTGCCGGCGGGAGTGTTGTCAGCCATGGCTGTCGTCGTGCTCTCTTCCTGTCACAAAGGGTTCGCTGCGGTCCGGGGGGCGTCGGCTAGCCGACGGCGCCTTCCATCTGCAGCTCGATCAGCCGGTTGAGCTCCAGCGCGTACTCCATGGGCAGCTCGCGGGCGATCGGCTCGACGAAGCCGCGCACGATCATCGCCATCGCCTCGTCCTCGGACAGACCGCGGCTCATCAGGTAGAAGAGCTGGTCCTCGCTGACCTTGGAGACGGTCGCCTCGTGGCCCATGGAGACGTCGTCCTCGCGGACGTCGACGTAGGGGTAGGTGTCCGAGCGGGAGATGGTGTCCACCAGCAGGGCGTCGCACAGGACGTTGGACTTCGAGCCCTTGGCGCCCTCGCCGATCTCGATCAGACCGCGGTAGGAGGTGCGGCCGCCGCCTCGCGCCACCGACTTGGAGACGATGTTGGAGGAGGTGTTGGGCGCCATGTGGACCATCTTGGCGCCGGCGTCCTGGTGCTGGCCCTCGCCGGAGAAGGCGATGGACAGGGTTTCGCCCTTGGCGTGCTCGCCCATCAGGTAGACGGCGGGGTACTTCATCGTCACCTTGGAGCCGATGTTGCCGTCGACCCACTCCATGGTCGCGCCCTCGTAGGCGACGGCGCGCTTGGTGACCAGGTTGTAGACGTTGTTCGACCAGTTCTGGATGGTCGTGTAGCGGCAGCGGCCGCCCTTCTTGACGATGATCTCGACGACGGCGCTGTGCAGCGAGTCGGACGAATAGATCGGGGCGGTGCAGCCCTCGACGTAGTGCACGTAGGCGTTCTCGTCGACGATGATCAGGGTCCGCTCGAACTGGCCCATGTTCTCCGTGTTGATGCGGAAGTAGGCCTGGAGCGGGATGTCGACGTGGACGCCCGGCGGGACGTAGATGAAGGAGCCGCCGGACCACACGGCGGAGTTCAGCGAGGCGAACTTGTTGTCACCGACCGGGATGACCGTGCCGAAGTACTCCTGGAAGAGCTCCGGGTGCTCCTTCAGAGCGGTGTCGGTGTCCAGGAAGATGACGCCCTGCTCCTCCAGGTCCTCGCGGATCTGGTGGTAGACGACCTCGGACTCGTACTGCGCGGCGACACCGGCGACCAGACGCTGCTTCTCCGCCTCGGGGATGCCCAGCTTGTCGTAGGTGTTCTTGATGTCCTCGGGCAGGTCCTCCCAGGTGGCGGCCTGCTTCTCCGTGGAGCGCACGAAGTACTTGATGTTGTCGAAGTCGATGCCGGAGAGGTCGGAGCCCCAGGTCGGCATGGGCTTCTTGTCGAAGAGCCGCAGGCCCTTGAGACGGAGCTTGAGCATCCACTCGGGCTCGGACTTCTTCGCCGAGATGTCGCGGACGACGTCCTCGGAAAGGCCGCGCTTCGCCGCGGCACCGGCCTCGTCGGAGTCGGCCCAGCCGTATTCGTAGGTGCCCAGACCCTCGAGTTCGGGGTGGGCAGTCTCCGTGGGGAGAGTCATGCGGGGTTCCTCCCGGCCGTGCTGGTGGATGCTTCGGTGGTCTTGGGGGTGCTGCTCTTGGGGATGAACGTCGTGCACACTCCGTCGCCGTGGGCGATGGTGGCCAGACGCTGCACGTGAGTCCCGAGCAGGCGGGAGAAGACCTCGGTCTCCGCCTCGCACAGCTGCGGGTACTGCTCGGCGACGTGGGCGACCGGGCAGTGGTGCTGGCAGAGCTGTTCGCCGACCGGTGCGCTGCGCGCCGTAGCAGCGTACCCGTCCGTGGTCAATGCCCCGGCCAGTACCTGTGTGCGGTCCTCGGGGGCGGCCGCCGCCAGGGCGGCCTGCCATTTCTCGGCCTGCGCGGCCAGCCGCGCGCGGGCGAAGGCGGCCACGGCGGCCTCGCCCTTCGCTCCGCCGCCCGCGGACTGGGCGATCCAGCGCAGGGCGTCCTGCGCGAGCTTGTCGTAGGCCTGGTCGAAGGCGTCGCGCCCGCAGTCGGTGAGCGCGAAGACCTTGGCGGGACGGCCGCGGCCGCGTGCTCCGTAGACCCGCTTCTCCCGGGCCTCGACGACGCCCTCGGCGAGGAGGGTGTCGAGGTGGCGGCGGACGGCCGCGGAGGTGAGCTCCAGGCGCAGGGCCAGCTCGGCCGCGGTGGACGGGCCGTGGTCGAGGATGGAGCGGGCGACGCGGTTGCGCGTGCCGCGCTGCTCGTCGTGGGCGCGGTGTTCCTCCCGCGCGGGCACGGGCGCACCGCGCCCGGCGGCCCGGCCTCCCGGCCTGGCCGCGGGGCCCTGTGGAGCCTCGCCCGCGTATTTCACAACACCATTGTTGCGTAATTGCCGGGAAGGCGACAAGCCTCATCCGGGGGACCCGGCGGTGGTTTCGATCACTTAGGGTCACCTAACCACCACCGGTGTGGATCATCGCGGGGGCGGGTTCCGCGCACCCCGGCGGGGTCCGCGGCGGCTCCGGGTTCGTAGACTTCCCGCCATGCGCAGCGCCAGTTCAGAGCCAGCCGTCGAGGTCCGCGGCCTCGTCAAGCGGTACGGGACGAAGACCGCGGTGGACGGGCTCGACCTGACCGTCGCGGCCGGCGGCCTGACCGCCGTCCTCGGCCCCAACGGGGCCGGAAAGACCACCACCATCGAGACCTGCGAGGGCTACCGCCGCCCCGACGCCGGCACCGTCCGCGTCCTGGGCCTCGACCCCGTCGCCGACGCGGCCGCCCTGCGCCCGCGCGTGGGCGTGATGCTGCAGAGCGGCGGCATCTACGCGGGCGCCCGCGCGGACGAGATGCTGCGGCACATGGCGTCGCTGCACGCCGATCCGCTGGACGTGGACGCCCTGGCCGACCGCCTGGGCCTCGGCTCCTGCGGCCGCACCCCCTACCGGCGGCTGTCCGGCGGACAGCAGCAGCGCCTGTCCCTCGCCATGGCCGTCGTCGGCCGGCCCGAGCTGGTCTTCCTCGACGAGCCGACCGCGGGCCTGGACCCGCAGGCCCGGCACGCCACCTGGGACCTGGTGCGCGACCTGTGCGCGGACGGGGTGACGGTCGTGCTGACCACGCACCACATGGACGAGGCCGAGGCGCTGGCCCGGGACGTCGCGATCATCGACGGCGGCCGGGTCGTCGCCCAGGGCAGCCCCGAGGAGCTGTGCCGCGGCGGCGCCGAGAACACCCTGCGCTTCAACGGCCGCCCCGGCCTGGACCTCGCCGGCCTCCTCAAGGCCCTGCCCGCCGAGTCCGCCGCCGTGGAACTGACCCCCGGCAGCTACCGCGTCAGCGGCGAGGTCGGCCCCCAGCTCCTGGCGACCGTGACCACGTGGTGCGCCCAGCACGGCGTCATGCCGGACCGCATAACGGTGGAACGGCACACGCTGGAGGACGTCTTCTTGGAACTGACCGGTAAGGAGCTGCGCGCGTGACCACGACCGGCACGTTCACCCCGAAGCCCGGCGCCGCCCCGCTCCCCCGGATGATCCGGGCGCAGGCCGCGCTGGAGACACGGATGCTGCTGCGCAACGGTGAGCAGCTGCTGCTCACCGTCGTCATCCCCACCCTGCTGCTGGTGCTCTTCAGCACCGTCGACGTCGTCGACACCGGCAAGGGCAGGTCCGTCGACTTCCTCGCCCCCGGCATCCTGGCGCTGGCCGTGATGTCCACCGCCTTCACCGGCCAGGCCATCGCGACCGGCTTCGAGCGGCGGTACGGCGTGCTCAAGCGGCTCGGCGCCTCGCCGCTGCCGCGCTGGGCGCTGATGACGGCGAAGACCTGCTCGGTGCTGGTCACCGAGGTCCTGCAGATCGTCCTGCTGACCGTGATCGCCTTCGCGCTCGGCTGGTCGCCGCACGGCAACCCGCTGGCCGTCCTGCTGCTGCTCGTCCTCGGCACGGCCGCGTTCTCCGGGCTCGGGCTGCTGATGGCCGGCACGCTCAAGGCCGAGGCGACGCTGGCCGCGGCGAACCTGGTCTTCCTGCTGCTGCTCGTCGGCGGCGGGGTGATCGTGCCGCTGGAGAAGTTCGGCGCCGCCCAGGAGGTGCTCCGGCTGCTGCCCGTCTCGGCCCTGTCGGGCGGACTGCGGGACGTCCTGCGCGACGGCGCGGGCATGCCGTGGGCCGACCTCGGGATCCTTGCGGGCTGGGCCGTCCTGGGCCTGGGCGCGGCGGGACGGTTCTTCCGCTGGGAGTGACGGCACAACAGGGGGCCCTCGTGAATCCGTGCACAAGCGGGCCTCTACGATGAGCCCGTGCCGAACATGCCGAATCCCCTCCAGATCGTCGCCGACCGCTGGCAGCCCTCCGCACGCTTCGTCCGGCGGGCCGCACTGACCTCCGTCGTGATGGCCGTGATCATCGTCGTGACGGGCGGCGCCGTCCGGCTGACCCAGTCCGGGCTCGGCTGCCCGACCTGGCCGACGTGCACGGACCAGAGCCTCACGCCGACCCCGGCGATGGGCATCAACGGCATGATCGAGTTCGGCAACCGCATGCTGACGTACGTGCTGTGCGCGGTCGTCGGCCTGGTGATCGTCGCGGCACGCGCGCGTACCCCGTGGCGCCGCTCCCTCACCCGGCTCGGCTGGGCGCAGTTCTGGGTCGTCATGGGCAACGCCGTGGTCGGCGGCATCACGGTGCTGACGGGTCTCAACCCGTACATCGTCAGCGCGCACTTCCTCCTGTCGACCGCCCTGCTGACGGTGTCCGTGGTGACCTGGCAGCGCTCCTGCGAGGGCGACGGCGAGCCGCGCGACCTGGTGAGCCGTCCGGTGCGGGAGCTCAGCCGGGTGCTGCTCGCCGCCACCCTGCTGCTGATCGTCGTCGGCACCGTGGTCACCGGCGCGGGCAAGCACGCGGGCGACGCCTCCGCCGGTGTGCGCCGCATCCCGCTGGACTGGCACGAAATCACCCAGCTGCACGTGGACTTCGTCTACATCGTGATCGGCCTGACGGTCGCCCTGTGGTTCACCCTGCGCGCCGTGCAGGCGCCCGAGGGGCCGCGCCGCCGTGTGGTGGAACTGTTCGCGGTGCTGATGCTGCAGGGCCTCGTCGGCTACGTCCAGTACTTCAACGACTCGCCCGAAGTCGTCGTCGGCGTCCACATGTTCGGCTCCTGCCTGGTCTGGATCGCCGCGCTGCGCGTCGCCCTGTCGCTGCGCGAGCGCGGCGAGGCGGCCGCGGTGCCGGCGCCGTCCGAGCCCGTGGCGGACACGGACGCCGGTCAGCCCGCGGCCGCGTCCAACCGGTAGACCCGGCGCGCGGTTCCGGCCGCGACGAGCGAGACGATCCGCCCCGCCTCGGCCGGCCGGCACCAGCCGTCCGCGACCCAGTCGCCCATCAGCTTCTCCATGGCCCGCACGAACAGCCGCGCGGCCACCACGTAGAGCTCGGCCAGCGCCCGGGCCCCGGTGGAGAACAGCAGCTTGCCGAACGGCGCTTCGCGCAGGGTCTCCTCGGGGCGCGTGCCCACGTCCGCGTAGACGTGCGGGAAAACGGCGGCCAGTCGAGCCGCCTGGCGGTGCCGCCAGGGGTCGGGCAGCAGCACCAGGTCCGTACCCGTGCCCGCGGTCGCCCGCAGAAAGCCGGTCAGCCGCTGCGGGTCCGGGCAATGCAGCTGGACGGGCAGGCCCGTGGCCACCGCGCTCCACAACAGGTGCCGGGCCAGGGCCGGGCCGACCGGCGGCGCGCCCCTGCGGCGCGTCCGCAGCCAGTTCCCCGCCGCCTCGCGCACCTCGGCGGCACCGGGCGGGCTCCCGTCGCAGCCGACGGCGCCGGAGGCGAACGCGGTGGCGGTGCGGGCGGCCGCGTACAGCGCCTCGGCCGTACGGGCGAGGAAGGTGTCGGCGTCCTCGCAGGAGTCCGCGATCCGTGCGGCCAGTTGCTCGAGCCGGACGACCTCGTGGGCGCGGCCCTCGGCGGCGCAGGCGAGTTCGGCGGGCGAGGTGAGTTCACCCGGACGGCCGGACTCCAGCAGGAACGTACCGATCCCGGCACCGCGCAGCAGCAGCTGCCCGGCCCGGTACGCGCCCAGCTCGCGGCGCCGGGCGAGGTAGTGGACGGGCGGGCAGTTGGGCTCCAGGCCCAGCAGCGGAGGGCACCAGCGGCGCACGGCGAGGCCGGCGCGGCTGTCGAAGAAGCTGGTGCCCGGCGGGGCCGGTCCGGTGGATCCGGCGGCCTCCGCCAGGTGCCGCTCGAACACCCCGATCCCCAGTTCGCCATGGACGGCGCCACGGCTGTACTGGTCCACGAGCGGCGGTATGCCGTCCATGCGCGCCCTCCCCTCCCGTCGGTTCTAACGGGTGAGGGGCGGCGTCAGTTATTGGCGGGACCGCCGAGCTGGATGCCGGCCATCCGGGACCACTCGTACGGGCCGGTGCGAACCTTGGCGGCGAGTTCGCCGTCGAAGGTGTCCTGCAACGTCAGCCCGGCGGTCTCGGCGGCCTCCTGTGCAGTGGCGTAGGAGCGGGCGACGAGGGTGCCCCACGTGCCGTCGGCGCCGACGAGCGCGATCCGGGTGGTGCCCCGCCCTATGTGCGCCAGCTGCCCCTCCGCGCTCCCGCCGTGGGCCTTGGCGAACGCCGTGATCTGCTTCGCGAGACGGGACGCTTGGCGCTGTGCCTGCTTGGTGTCTGCCATGAGCAGGATGCTACCGACGGGTAGCCGACATGGCGACGGGCGTCCGCGTGGCCTGTGCCACGCGGACGCCCGAAGTCGTGTGCGCCCCGTCAGGGGTACTACCGCAAGAACGGATCGATCGCCACGGCGGTGAACAGCAGCGACACATAGGTGATCGACCAGTGGAACAGCCGCATCTCCTTCAGCTTCGCCCCGGTGATCCCGGCCTTGGCGCGAGCCTGAAGCGCGTGCGCCTCCTTCAGCCAGAACCCACCGCACAGCACCGCAACGGCCGTGTAGAACCAACCCGTGTAGCCCAGCGGCTGGAGCAGCAGGGACACGCCGACCATCACCCAGCTGTAGAGGACGATCTGCCGGGCGACGGCCTTGTTGCCGGCGACCACGGGGAGCATCGGCACGTTCGCCCGCTCGTAGTCCTCCTTCACCTTCATCGACAGCGGCCAGTAGTGCGGCGGCGTCCAGAAGAAGATGACCAGGAAGAGGATCAGGGAGGCCCAGGAGACCTCGTTCCGCACCGCGGACCAGCCGATGATGACCGGCAGGCAGCCCGCGATACCGCCCCACACGATGTTCTGCGCGGTGCGGCGCTTGAGGATCATCGTGTAGACGACGGTGTAGAAGAGTGACGCGCCGAGGGAGAGCATCGCCGACAGCGGGTTGACCAGGTACCAGAACCACACGGTCGACCCGACGGTGAGCACCGAGGCGAAGACCAGACACTCGCGTGGCGAGATCAGGCCGGTGACGAGCGGACGCTGGGACGTCCGGTCCATCATGGCGTCGATGTCGCGGTCGTAGTACATGTTGAACGCGCCCGCGCCGCCGGCCGAGAGGTAACCGCCGATGCACGTGGCCAGGACCAGACCGAGGTCCGGAACGCCCTGTGCGGCGAGGAACATCACCGGCACCGTCGTCATCAGCAGCAGCTCGATGACGCGCGGCTTCGTCAGTGCCACGAAGCCCTTGACGCGAGCCCCGAAGGGCCTGCGAACCGGGCTCTCGCTCAGAACCCCCGCAGGACGGGATTCGACGGCCGTCACGCACACCCCTGACAGAGATAAGGCCAGCAAGCACATCCGGGCAGGAATCCCCGGTAAAGACTTGCGCGTACCACGCCACTTTAGACGCAGGCGATACCGCGGCCTCCTCCGGGGTGGGGTCGTGTTGGCGGGGCGGCGGAACATGACAGAACGGTCTCGTTCGGGAGGCGGGCCCGTCGCGCACCCGGCAGGCTGGAAACAGTGGACGGTCTCGCCGTGACGGGAATGTCCGCCCGCGTCATCCGGTTGCCGGGAGCGAGTGCCGGGCAGCCGACTGCACGTCGAAAAGATGCGCGTCCCGACGGGGGTAGGCTCGACAGCGCCGCGTCGTGGCGGAATACCGCCCCCGGCAAACAGAACATGTGGAGAGGAGCCCTGACCGAGGGTGAGCAACAAGCCGACCACCACAGACCTCGAATGGACCGAACTGGACCAGCGGGCCGTCGATACCGCCCGCGTCCTGGCCATGGACTCCGTGCAGAAGGTCGGCAACGGCCATCCGGGCACGGCCATGAGCCTCGCTCCGGCCGCCTACCTGCTGTTCCAGAAGATGATGCGGCACGACCCGAACGACGCCGGCTGGGTCGGCCGTGACCGGTTCGTCCTCTCCCCCGGCCACACCAGCCTGACGCTGTACGTCCAGCTGTTCATGGCGGGCTACGGCCTGGAGCTGGCGGACCTCAAGGCGTTCCGCACCTGGGACAGCAAGACCCCCGGCCACCCCGAGCACGGCCACACCCGCGGCGTGGAGACCACCACCGGCCCGCTGGGCCAGGGCATCGCCAACGCGGTGGGCATGGCCATGGCCGCCCGCTACGAGCGCGGCCTGTTCGACCCGGAGGCCGCGCAGGGCGAGTCGCCCTTCGACCACACCATCTGGGCGATCGTCTCCGACGGCGACCTGGAGGAGGGCATCTCCGCCGAGGCGTCCTCGCTCGCCGGGCACCAGAAGCTGGGCAACATCGTCGCGCTGTACGACGACAACCACATCTCGATCGAGGGCGACACCGAGACGGCGTTCTCCGAGGACGTCCTCAAGCGCTACGAGGCCTACGGCTGGCACGTCCAGCGCATCGAGCAGGCCCCCAACGGCGACTTCGACATCCACGCCCTGCACGCGGCGCTGAAGGCCGCTCAGGAGGAGACCGAGCGTCCGTCGATCATCGCGGCCCGCACGATCATCGCCTGGCCCGCCCCGAACGCGCAGAACACCGAGGCCTCGCACGGCTCGGCGCTGGGTGCGGAGGAGGTCGCCGCGACCAAGAAGGTCATGGGCTTCGACCCCGAGCAGCACTTCCAGGTCGAGGACGAGGTCTTCGCGCACGTCCGCAAGGTCGTCGACCGCGGCCGCGAGGCCCACGCGAACTGGGACAAGCGCGTCCTGCAGTGGCGTCAGGCCAACACCGAGCGCGCCGCCGACTTCGACCGCATCGTCGCGGGCGAGCTGCCCGACGGCTGGGAGAAGGCCGTTCCGGTCTTCCCGGCGGGCAAGGACGTCGCGACCCGCAAGGCCTCCGGTGAGGTCCTCAAGGCGCTGGGCGGCGTGATCCCCGAGCTGTGGGGCGGCTCCGCCGACCTGGCCGGCTCGAACAACACCACGATCGACGCCACGTCGTCCTTCCTGCCGAAGGGCAACCCGCTGCCGGAGGCGAACCCCTACGGCCGCACCATCCACTTCGGCATCCGCGAGCACGCCATGGGCTCGACCATGAACGGCATCGCGCTGCACGGCAACACCCGTGTCTACGGCGGCACCTTCCTGGTGTTCTCCGACTACATGCGCCCGGCCGTGCGCCTCGCCGCGCTGATGAAGCTGCCGGTCACCTACGTGTGGACGCACGACTCCATCGGCCTCGGCGAGGACGGCCCGACGCACCAGCCGGTCGAGCACATGGCCGCGCTGCGCGCCATCCCGGGCCTGAACATGGTCCGCCCGGCCGACGCCAACGAGACCGCCATCGCCTGGCGCGAGATCACCAAGCGCCACACGGCCAAGCCCGCGCCGCACGGTCTGGCCCTCACCCGCCAGAACGTCCCGACGTACGAGGCCAACGAGGGCGTGGCCAAGGGCGGTTACGTCCTGTTCGAGGCCGAGGGCGGCCGTCCGCAGGTGATCCTGATCGGCACCGGCTCCGAGGTCCAGCTGGCCGTGGAGGCCCGCGAGGCGCTGCAGGCCGAGGGCATCCCGACCCGCGTGGTCTCCATGCCCTCCGTCGAGTGGTTCGAGGAGCAGGACCAGGCCTACCGCGACGGCGTGCTGCTGCCCGACGTCAAGGCCCGCGTCGCGGTCGAGGCCGGCATCGGCCTGACCTGGCACCGCTACGTCGGCGAGGCCGGCCGCATCGTCTCGCTGGAGCACTTCGGCGCCTCCGCCGACTACAAGGTGCTCTACCGCGAGTTCGGCCTGACCTCCGAGGCCGTGGTCGAGGCCGCCCGCGAGTCGATCGCCGACGCCGCCCGCCGCTGACGCCCCTTTATCTATCTGTAGGAGATGCAAGACCCATGACAGACGCACTCAAGCGCCTCTCCGACGAAGGCGTCGCGATCTGGCTGGACGACCTGTCCCGCAAGCGCATCACGTCCGGCAACCTGGCCGAGCTGATCGACCAGAGCCACGTCGTGGGCGTCACGACGAACCCGTCGATCTTCCAGAAGGCGATCTCCGGCGGCGAGGGCTACCAGCAGCAGCTCGCCGACCTCGCGGCCCGCAAGGTCACCGTCGACGAGGCCATCCGCATGATCACCACGGCGGACGTCCGTGACGCCGCCGACATCCTGCGCCCGGTCTTCGACGCCACCGACGGCCAGGACGGCCGGGTCTCCATCGAGGTCGACCCGCGCCTGGCCCACGACACCGTGGCGACGGTCGCCGAGGCCAAGCAGCTGGCGTGGCTGGTGGACCGCCCCAACACGCTGATCAAGATCCCGGCGACGAAGGCGGGCCTGCCGGCCATCGCTCAGGTCATCGGCAAGGGCATCAGCGTCAACGTCACGCTGATCTTCTCCCTCGAGCGCTACCGCGCCGTGATGGACGCCTACCTGACCGGTCTGGAGAAGGCCAAGGCCGCGGGCCTGGACCTGTCCCTGGTCCACTCGGTCGCGTCCTTCTTCGTGTCCCGCGTGGACACCGAGATCGACAAGCGGCTGGACGCCCTGGGCACCGACGAGGCCAAGGCGCTGCGCGGCAAGGCCGCCCTCGCCAACGCCCGCCTGGCGTACCAGGCGTACGAGGAGGTCTTCTCCTCGGACCGCTGGCTGGCCCTGGAGAAGGCCGGCGCCAACAAGCAGCGTCCGCTGTGGGCCTCGACCGGCGTCAAGGACCCGGCCTACAAGGACACGCTGTACGTGGACGACCTGGTCGCCCCGAACACGGTGAACACCATGCCGGAGGCCACCCTGGAGGCCACCGCGGACCACGGGCAGATCACGGGCGACACGGTGCGCGGCACGTACGAGCAGGCCAAGGCCGAGCTCGACGCCATCGCCAAGGTGGGGATCTCCTACGACGAGGTCGTCCAGCTGCTCGAGGACGAGGGCGTCGACAAGTTCGAGCAGTCGTGGAACGACCTGCTCAAGTCCACGGAGGCGGAGCTCAAGCGCCTCGCACCGGAGGCGTGAGTTGAGCAGCAGCAATCCGCTGCGTGACGCATCGGACCGACGGCTCCCGCGCATCGCGGGGCCGTCGGGCCTGGTGATCTTCGGCGTCACGGGCGATTTGTCACGGAAGAAGCTGATGCCGGCGGTCTACGACCTCGCCAACCGGGGTCTGCTGCCGCCGGGCTTCTCGCTCATCGGGTTCGCCCGGCGCGACTGGGAGAACGAGGACTTCGCCCAGATAGTGCACGACGCGGTCAAGGAGCACGCGCGCACGCCGTTCCGCGAGGAGGTCTGGCAGCAGCTGGTGCAGGGCTGCCGGTTCGTCCAGGGCGACTTCGGCGACGACGAGGCCTTCGAGACCCTCAAGGACACCATCGAGGAGCTCGACAAGGCCCAGGGCACGGGCGGCAACTTCGCCTTCTACCTGTCGGTGCCGCCGAAGTTCTTCCCCACCGTCGTCCAGCAGCTGAAGAAGCACGGCCTGGCCGACCAGACCGAGGGCTCCTGGCGGCGTGCCGTCATCGAGAAGCCCTTCGGCCACAACCTGAAGAGCGCGCAGGAGCTCAACGGGATCGTCCATGAGGTCTTCCCGGCCAACGAGGTCTTCCGGATCGACCACTACCTGGGCAAGGAGACGGTCCAGAACATCCTGGCGCTGCGCTTCGCCAACCAGATGTTCGAGCCGCTCTGGAACCGGTCGTACGTCGACCACGTGCAGATCACGATGGCCGAGGACATCGGCATCGGCGGCCGGGCCGGCTACTACGACGGCATCGGCGCCGCGCGCGACGTCATCCAGAACCACCTGCTCCAGCTGCTCGCGCTGACCGCCATGGAGGAGCCCTCCTCCTTCGACGCCGACGCGGTGGCGGCCGAGAAGACCAAGGTGCTGGGCGCCGTCCGGCTGCCCAAGGACCTCGGCAAGGAGACCGTGCGCGCCCAGTACGCGCACGGCTGGCAGGGCGGCGAGGAGGTCGTCGGCTACCTGGAGGAAGAGGGCATCGACCCCAAGTCGAAGACCGACACCTACGCCGCGGTCAAGCTGGAGATCGACAACCGCCGCTGGGCAGGCGTCCCCTTCTATCTGCGCACCGGCAAGCGGCTGGGCCGCCGCGTCACCGAGATCGCGGTCGTCTTCCAGCGCGCCCCGCACTCGCCCTTCGACCACACCGCCACCGAGGAGCTGGGGCAGAACGCCCTGGTCATCCGGGTGCAGCCGGACGAGGGCGTGACCGTGCGGTTCGGCTCCAAGGTGCCCGGCACCCAGATGGAGGTCCGGGACGTGTCGATGGACTTCGCCTACGGCGAGTCCTTCACCGAGTCGAGCCCCGAGGCGTACGAGCGGCTCATCCTCGACGTGCTGCTCGGCGAGTCGAACCTCTTCCCGCGCCTCAAGGAGGTCGAGCTCTCCTGGGAGATCCTCGACCCGATCGAGGAGTACTGGGACAAGCACGGCAAGCCCGCGCAGTACCAGGCCGGCACCTGGGGCCCGGCCGAGGCTGACGCGATGCTGGCACGAGACGGACGGAGCTGGCGCCGGCCATGAAGATCGATCTTACGGACACCACGGCGAGCAAGATCAACAACGCCCTGGTCCAGGGACGCCGGGCCATCGGCGCCCCCGCCGTCGGCATGGTCCTCACCCTGGTCATCGTCACCGACGAGGAGCACGCCTACGACGCGCTCAAGGCGGCGGACGACGCCTCCCGCGAGCACCCCTCGCGCAAGCTCGTCGTCATCAAGCGGGTCAGCCGCTCGCCCCGCGACCGCGCCAAGGCCCGCCTGGACGCCGAGGTCCGCGTCGGCGGCGACGCGGGCACCGGCGAGACCGTGGTGCTGCGGCTGCACGGCGAGGTCATAGACCACGCCCAGTCGGTGGTGCTGCCGCTGCTGCTGCCGGACGCCCCCGTGGTCGCCTGGTGGCCGGTGGGCGCCCCCGCCGACCCGGCCAAGGACCCGCTGGGCGCCCTCGCGCAGCGTCGTGTCACCGACACCTACGCCTGCGAGGACCCGGTCGCCGAACTCGACCGGCGCGCGGCCACCTACGCCCCCGGCGACACCGACATGGCGTGGACCCGCATCACCCCCTGGCGCTCGATGCTGGCGGCGGCGCTGGACCAGCAGCCGGGCGTCCAGATCACCGCGGCCGAGGTCGCGGGCGAGGCCTACAACCCGAGCGCCGAGCTGCTCGCCATGTGGCTCGCCGACCGCCTCGGGGTGCCGGTGACGCGCTCGGTCTCCCACGGCCCCGGCCTGACGGCCGTCCGCCTGGAGACCAAGAACGGGCCGATCACGCTCGACCGCGTCGACGGCTCGCTGGCCACACTCACCATGCAGGGCCAGCCGGACCGTGCGGTCGCGCTCAAGCGCCGCGACACCTCGGAGCTGATGGCCGAGGAGCTGCGCCGGCTCGACCCGGACGACACGTACGCGTCCGCGCTGAAGTACGGGGTGGACAGGCTGGGTCCGGCGGCTCCGGCAGCTCCGGCAGCTCCGGCGGCCGAGGCGGAGAAGCCCGCTCCCGCTCCGGCGAAGAAGGCCGCGGCCACCGCCAAGAAGGCAGCGGCCAAGTGAGCACCCCTCAGGTCGTCGTCCACCGGGACAAGGAGCTGATGGCCCAGGCCGCGGCCGCCCGGCTGATCACCCGGATCGTGGACGCGCAGGCCGCCCGTGGCTCGGCCTCGGTGGTACTCACCGGCGGACGCAACGGCAACGGCCTGCTCGCGGCCCTGGCCACGGCTCCCGCGCGGGACGCCGTCGACTGGTCGCGGCTCGACCTGTGGTGGGGTGACGAGCGGTTCCTGCCGGAGGGTCACCCCGACCGCAACGAGACGCAGGCCCGTGAGGCCCTGCTGGACGCGGTGGACCTGGACCCTGCGCGGGTCCATGCGATGCCGCCCTCGGGCGGGGCGCACGGCAACGACGCGGATGCGGCGGCCGAGGCCTACGCGGCCGAACTGGCCGCCGCGGCCCGGCCCGAGGACCACGGTCCCGTGCCGTCCTTCGACGTCCTGATGCTGGGCGTCGGCCCCGACACGCATGTGGCCTCGCTCTTCCCCGAGCTGCCGGGCGTGCGGGAGACCGAGCGCACGGTCGTCGGCGTGCACGGCGCGCCGAAGCCGCCGCCGACCAGGGTCTCGCTGACCCTGCCGGCGATCCGGGCGGCCCAGGAGGTCTGGCTCCTCGCCGCGGGCGAGGACAAGGCGAATGCCGTTGCACTCGCGCTCGGGGGTGCCGGGGAGATCCAGGCCCCGGCCGCCGGAGCGTACGGCCGCCGGCGCACCCTGTGGCTGCTGGACCAGGCTGCTGCGGCACAGCTGCCGCGGGGGCTGTACCCGCCGGCTTCTGCCTGACGGCACACCAACGGCAATGGCCCGGTTCCCCAGGAAGGGAACCGGGCCATTGCCGTGTGCCGTTCGGCTGCGGGCGCGTCGTGGCTGATCGCGCAGTTCCCCGCGCCCCTTACGGGGCACGGACAGGCCCTACCGCCCCCGCAGCTCCCGGTACCGGCGCACGAGCGCAGCGGTGGACGCGTCCAGACCCGGCACCTCGGCACCTTCGGTGAGCGCAGGCTCGACCCTCTTCGCGAGAACCTTCCCCAGCTCGACGCCCCACTGGTCGAACGAGTCGATGTTCCACACCGCCCCCTGGACGAACACCTTGTGCTCGTACAGTGCGATCAACTGCCCCAGCACGGACGGCGAGAGCTCACTCGCCAGGATCGTCGTCGTCGGGTGGTTGCCGCGGAACGTCTTGTGCGGGATCAGCTCCTGCGGGACGCCCTCCGCCGCGACCTCCTCCGGGGTCTTGCCGAAGGCCAGCGCCTGGCCCTGGGCGAACAGGTTGGCCATCAGCAGGTCGTGCTGGGCCGCCATCCCCGGCTCCAGCTCCGCGACCGGGCGGGCGAAGCCGAGCAGGTCCGCCGGGATCAGCTTGGTGCCCTGGTGGATCAACTGGTAGTACGCGTGCTGCCCGTTCGTGCCGGGCGTGCCCCAGACCACCGGGCCCGTCTGCCAGTCGACGCGGTTGCCGTCGCGGTCGACCGACTTGCCGTTGGACTCCATGTCCAGCTGCTGCAGGTACGCCGCGAACTTCGACAGGTAGTGGCTGTAGGGCAGCACCGCGTGCGACTGCGCGTCGTGGAAGTTGCCGTACCAGATGCCCAGCAGCCCCAGCAGCAGCGGGACGTTCTCCTCCGGCGGGGCCGTGCGGAAGTGCTCGTCGACCAGGTGGAAGCCGGCCAGCATCTCGCGGAAGCGGTCCGGGCCGACGGCGACCATCAGGGAGAGGCCGATGGCCGAGTCGTAGGAGTAGCGGCCGCCGACCCAGTCCCAGAACTCGAACATGTTGGCCGTGTCGATGCCGAACTCGGCGACCTTCTCGTCGTTCGTCGACAGGGCGACGAAGTGCCGCGCGACGGCGTCCTCGCCGGCCCCCAGACCGGCCAGCAGCCAGTTCCGCGCCGACGTGGCGTTGGTGATGGTCTCGATCGTCGTGAACGTCTTCGAGGCGATGATGAACAACGTCTCGGCCGGGTCCAGGTCGCGCACGGCCTCGTGCAGGTCCGCACCGTCGACGTTGGAGACGAAACGGAACGTCAGTTCGCGGTGGGTATAGGCGCGCAGCGCCTCGTACGCCATCGCCGGACCGAGGTCGGAGCCGCCGATACCGATGTTGACGATGTTGCGGATGCGCTTGCCGGTGTGGCCCTTCCAATCACCCGAACGGACGCGGTCGGCGAAGACCTGCATCTTCCGCAGCACGGCGTGCACGGCGGGGACGACGTTCTCCCCGTCGACCTCGACGACGGCCGACTCGGGGGCGCGCAGCGCGGTGTGCAGCACGGCGCGGCCTTCGGTGGTGTTGATCTTCTCGCCACGGAACATGGCGTCGCGCAGCTCCGCCACGCCCCGGGCCGCCGCGAGTTCGCGCAGCAGGCGCAGGGTCTCGTCGGTCACGAGGTGCTTGGAGTAGTCGAGATGCAGGTCGCCGACGGAGAGCGTGTACTTCTCGGCCCGGCGCGGGTCGTCGGCGAAGAGCCTGCGCAGCTGCACCTCCCCCAGCTCGTCCCGGTGCTTGGCCAGCGCGTTCCACTCAGGCATCTGATCGACGTTCATCTCAGCCCATTTCTCCTTGTCGCTGCGGTATGCACCAACCTAGCCGACCAACGCGAGCGGCCCGTCCGCACACCCCCGCAAGGGGGGTACGGACGGGCCGTTCGTCAAGAGGTCCGGAAGAGACCCGGCTCAGATCTCGCCGCGCAGCTTGGCGAGCGCCTCGGCGAGGATCGCCTCGCCGTCCGCGTCGCTGCGCCGCTCGCGGACGTACGCCAGGTGCGTCTTGTACGGCTCGGTGCGCGGGGGGTCCGGCGGGTTGTCCCGGTCCTGACCGGCCGGGAAGCCGCAGCGCGGGCAGTCCCAGGTGTCCGGGACCTGTGCGTCGCTGGCGAAGCTCGGCTGTGTTTCGTGCCCGTTCGAGCACCAGAAGGAGATGCGGAGACGCGGCGCGGACTCGCCCCGCTCGGCCTCCCCCATCGGCCCCGCCCCGACCCGGCTTCCCCGGATCGCGTTGCCACTTGCCACGGTCGTAACTCCCTGCGTGATGGTGCCGCGGAGCGTGACAGTCCACTCCGCTGCGGGCGCCCCAGTCTACGTAAGGCCCAACGCGCGTCCAGTGGCAGGAGTTACAGCCCGGCCGCGAAGACGCGAGTCTCCATCATAGGCCGCTGATACGACGGTACGTCAGCTCTTGAGCTTCATCAGGATGCCGAGCGCGACGATGCACGCGAACCACAGCAGACCGATCACGATGGTGATCCGGTCGAGGTTGCGCTCGGCGACCGAGGAGCCGCCGACGGAGGACTGCATGCCGCCACCGAACATGTCGGACAGGCCGCCGCCCTTCCCCTTGTGCATGAGCACCAGCATCATCAGCAGCAGGCTGAAGACGATGAGGGCGATCGAGAACCCGATGACCACGGCTGGACCAACTCTCTCGGACTGTTGACGAACGGGGGCCGGACCCGGCGAAAGCGCCGGTCCCGGCCCCGACAGGGTACGACGGGCAGTGCCCGTCGTCATAGCTGTTGCCGCGCGGCCTACTGGTCGCGGAAGCGGACGATCTTGACGAACTCGTCCGCGTCCAGCGCAGCACCGCCGACCAGCGCGCCGTCCACGTCGGGCTGCGCCATGATCGCCGCGATGTTGCCGGACTTGACGGAGCCGCCGTACTGGATGCGGATCTTGTCGGCCGTGTCCTGCCCGTACAGCTCGGCCAGACGGCGGCGGATGGCCCCGCAGACCTCCTGGGCGTCCTCGGGGGTGGCGACCTCGCCGGTGCCGATGGCCCAGACGGGCTCGTAGGCGATCACGATGGACTCGGCCTGCGCGGCCGGGACGTCCTTCAGGCCGCCGTCGACCTGGGCCAGGGTGTGCGTGACCTGGTTGCCCGCCTTGCGGACGTCCAGGCCCTCGCCGACGCACAGGATCGGCGTGATGCCGTGCTGGAAGGCGGCCTTGACCTTGGCGTTGCAGAGCTCGTCCGACTCGCCGTGGTACTGGCGGCGCTCGGAGTGGCCGACGGCCACGTAGCTGCACTTGAGCTTGGCCAGCATCGAGCCGGAGATCTCGCCGGTGTAGGCGCCGGACTCGTGCGCCGAGATGTCCTGGGCACCGTACTTGATCTTGAGCTTGTCGCCGTCGACCAGCGTCTGCACCGAGCGCAGGTCGGTGAACGGGGGCAGGACCGCGACCTCGACGGCCTCGAAGTCCTTGTCGGCGAGCGCGAAGGCGAGCTTCTGGACGTGTGCGATGGCCTCGAGGTGGTTGAGGTTCATCTTCCAGTTGCCCGCCATCAGCGGGGTGCGTGCAGTCACGGTGGTTCAGTCCTCCAGTGCGGCGAGGCCGGGGAGCGTCTTGCCCTCGAGGTACTCGAGGCTCGCGCCGCCGCCGGTCGAAATGTGGCCGAAGGCGTTCTCGTCGAAGCCCAGGATGCGCACGGCCGCGGCCGAGTCGCCACCGCCCACGACGGTGAAGCCGGGCGAGTTCAGCAGGCCCTGGGCCACGGCCTTGGTGCCGTTGGCGTAGTCGGGGTGCTCGAAGACGCCCATCGGGCCGTTCCAGAAGACGGTTCCGGCGTCGGCGAGCTTCGAGGCGTACAGCTCCCGCGTCCTCGGGCCGATGTCCAGGCCTTCCTTGTCCGCCGGGATGGCGTCCGAGGCGACGAGCTCGGGGTTGGCCGGAGCCTTGGTCTTCAGGTCCGGGAAGTCAGCCGAGACCAGTACGTCGACGGGGAGCAGGAACTCCACGCCGCGCGCCTCGGCCCGGGCCAGGTACTCCTGGCAGACCGGGATCTGGTCCTTCTGCAGCAGCGAGATGCCGACCTCGTGGCCCTTGGCGGCCAGGAAGGTGTAGGACATGCCGCCGCCGATGAGGATGCGGTCGGCCTTCTCCAGCAGGTTGTCGATGACACCCAGCTTGTCGGAGACCTTGGCACCGCCCAGGACGACCACGTACGGGCGCTTGACGTCGTCGGTCAGCTTCTTCAGCACGCCGACCTCGGTGGCGATCAGGTCGCCGGCGGCGTGCGGGAGCCGCTTCGGGAGGTCGAAGACCGAGGCGTGCTTGCGGTGCACCGCACCGAAGCCGTCGCCCACGTACAGGTCGGCCAGCGACGCGAGGGCATCGGCGAACGCACCGCGCTCCGCGTCGTCCTTGCTGGTCTCGCCCGCGTTGAAACGGAGGTTCTCCAGCAGCGTGACCTCGCCGTTCGCCAGAGCGGCGACGGTGGCCTTCGCGCTGTCGCCGACCGTGTCGGCGGCGAACGAGACGTTCCTGCCCAGGATCCCGCCGAGCCGCTGCGCGACCGGCGCCAGGGAGAACTGCGGGTCCGGGGCGCCCTTGGGACGGCCCAGGTGGGAGGCGACGATCACCTTGGCGCCCGCCTCGGCGAGCTTGGCGATCGTCGGCGCGACGGCGCGGATGCGGCCGTCGTCCGTGATGGTGGTGCCCTCGAGCGGCACGTTCAGGTCGGCGCGGACGAAGACCCGCCGGCCTTCCACGCCGCCCTCGATGAGTTCGTCGATCGTCTTCATACGGTGACTCCGGTGACTTCCGTGAGGAACAGCCATGCGACGGGGCCCGTACCGCGCGCCAGTGCGCTGTACGAGCCCCGTCCTTTACATCGCTCGGATCAGAGCTGGCCGCCGACGAAGACGGTCAGGTCCACGAGGCGGTTCGAGTAGCCCCACTCGTTGTCGTACCAGCCGACGACCTTGACCTGCGTGCCCTGGACCATCGTCAGCTGCGAGTCGAAGGTGCAGGAGGCCGGCCAGTTGACGATGTCGGAGGAGACGATCGCGTCCTCGGTGTACTCGAGGATGCCCTTGAGCTGGCCCTCGGCGGCCTTCTGGAAGGCGCCGTTGATCTCGTCCTTGGTGACCTCGCGGTCGAGCTCCAGGACCAGGTCGGTGACCGAGCCGGTCGGGACCGGGACGCGCATGGCGATGCCGTCCAGCTTGCCCTTGAGCTGCGGGAGGACCAGGGCGGTGGCCTTGGCGGCACCGGTCGAGGTCGGGATGATGTTCTCCGCGGCGGCGCGGGCGCGGCGCAGGTCGGAGTGCGGGAAGTCCAGGATGCGCTGGTCGTTGGTGTACGCGTGGACCGTGGTCATCATGCCCTTGACGATGCCGAAGTTCTCGTCGAGAACCTTGGCCATCGGCGCCACGCAGTTGGTGGTGCAGGAGGCGTTGGAGATGACGTGGTGGTTGGCCGCCTCGTACTTGTCCTGGTTGACGCCCATCACGATGGTGATGTCCTCGCCCTTGGCGGGCGCGGAGATCAGGACCTTCTTGGCGCCGGCGGCGAGGTGCTTGGCGGCGTCCTCGCGCTTGGTGAAGATGCCCGTGGACTCGATGACGATGTCGGCGCCGAGCTCGCCCCACGGGAGGGCGGCCGGGTCGCGCTCGGCCATCGTCTTGAAGGTCATGTCACCGACGGTGATCGTGTCGTCGGTGTGGCTGACCTCCTGCTGCAGACGGCCCAGGATCGAGTCGTACTTCAGCAGGTGCACCAGGGTGGCGTTGTCGGTCAGGTCGTTGACACCGACGATCTCGATGTCCGCACCCTGCTCCAGGAGCGCGCGGAAGTAGTTACGACCGATACGGCCAAAGCCGTTGATGCCTACGCGGATCGTCACGAACCGATCTCCTCGTTGGTGTGCCGGGCTGTCCGCCGGCGGCTGTATTGGGATGTCCCCGACCACCACCGACCCTACCTCCAACAGGGCAGTGACGTGACATTGGCATCGCTCGGCCCGTAACCCTTGACAAAGCGGAATCCAGCCCGTTTGTGCACGGTTCCGCTCACTCGCGCGAGGCGGGCGGAACGGCACTTCGTCACACACGGTGACGACTTCGGCGCACCGTCGTCCGGCGCACCCCAACACCCTTGCCGGCGGCCGGTATTGGAGCGCCCCCGCCCGGGCGGACCGGTGCGGGGGCGGAAAGGAAAGAGGGGACGGTCAGCCGACCATGCCCTCGGCCATCTCCTCGGTCAGCTCGGCCAGGTTCGACTCGGTGCCCGGAATGCCCAGGTCCTGGGCGCGCTTGTCCGCCATGGCGAGCAGGCGGCGGATCCGGCCGGCCACCGCGTCCTTGGTCAGCGGCGGGTCGGCGAGGGCGCCCAGCTCCTCCAGGGAGGCCTGCTTGTGCTCCATGCGCAGCCGCCCGGCGGCCGCGAGGTGCTCGGGGACCTCCTCGCCGAGGATCTCCAGCGCGCGCTGCACCCGCGCGCCCGCGGCGACGGCCGCCCGCGCCGAGCGGCGCAGGTTGGCGTCGTCGAAGTTGGCCAGCCGGTTGGCGGTGGCCCGTACCTCGCGGCGCATCCGCCGCTCCTCCCAGGCCAGCACGGACTCGTGCGCGCCGAGCCGGGTCAGCAGGGCGCCGATCGCATCGCCGTCGCGGACGACCACCCGGTCCACCCCGCGCACCTCGCGCGCCTTGGCCGCGATCTGCAGCCTGCGGGCCGCGCCGACCAGGGCGAGGGCCGCCTCCGGGCCCGGGCAGGTCACCTCCAGGGAGGAGGAGCGGCCGGGCTCGGTGAGGGAGCCGTGGGCCAGGAACGCGCCTCGCCAGGCGGCCTCCGCATCGCAGGTGGCGCCGGAGACGACCTGCGGGGGCAGCCCGCGGATCGGCCGGCCGCGGCCGTCGACCAGGCCGGTCTGGCGCGCCAGCTGGTCACCGCCCGCCACCACCCGCACCACGTACCGGCTGCCGCGGCGCAGCCCTCCGGGGGCCATCACCACCAGGTCGGAAGCGTGCCCGAAGATCTCCAGGATGTCCTTGCGGAGTCGCCGGGCGGCGATCCCGGTGTCCAGCTCGGCCTCGATCACGATGCGGCCGCTGACCAGGTGCAGCCCGCCGGCGAACCGCAGGATGGCCGAGACCTCCGCTTTCCGGCAGCAGGTCCGGGTGACGGGGAGCCGGGAGATTTCGTCCTTCACCGCTGCCGTCATCGCCATGGGCCGATCCTTCCATGCATCCGAAAAATACGGTCGTACGCGGCGGCCAGCAGCTCGGGGTCGTGCACCGCCGAACTGCCCGGCGCGGCGACCGCCGCCAGCTCCACCGCGGCGCCGAGCCGCTTGGCGGCGTCGGTCAGGCTCTCGCGGTCGGGCACGGCGGCCTCGTCGGCCAGCACCACGTCGAAGGCGAGTTTAGGGGCGTGTCGGGCCAAAACCTCCAAATGACGCTGCGGTGAGAAGCCATCGGTTTCCCCGGGCTGCGGCGCGAGGTTCAGCGAGAGCACGCGCCGGGCCCTGGTCTCCTGCAGGGCATGCAGCAGCTCGGGCACGAGCAGGTGCGGGATGACCGAGGAGAACCAGGAGCCGGGACCGAGCACGACCCAGTCGGCGTCGAGCACGGCCTCGACGACCTCGGGCACCGCGGGCGGGTCCTCGGGGACGACGTGCACCGACTGCACCTCGCCCGGGGTGAGCGCCACGGTGGCCTGGCCGCGCACGGTGGTGACGGCGTCGGGCGCGGCCGGGTCGTGGCCCTTGACCAGGGCCTGGAGCTCCAGCGGGACCGCGGACATGGGCAGCACCCGGCCGTGCGCGCCGAGCAGCCTGCCGACCAGGTCCAGGGCCTGGACGTGGTCGCCGAGCTGCTCCCAGAGGGCGACGATCAGCAGATTGCCGACGGCGTGGCCGTGCAGGTCGCCACGGCTCTCGAAGCGGTGCTGGATGACCCGGGCCCAGGTCTGGCCCCAGTCGTCGTCGCCGCAGAGGGCGGCGAGGGCCTTGCGCAGGTCGCCGGGGGGCAGCACACCCAGCTCGTCGCGCAGCCGGCCGCTGGAGCCGCCGTCGTCGGCGACGGTGACCACGGCCGTCAGGTCGCCGGTGATCCGGCGGAGGGCGGCCAGGGAGGCGGACAGCCCGTGGCCGCCGCCGAGGGCGACGACCTTGGGCTGTGCGCCGGAGCGGCCGCGGGGCCGGCCGGGGACCCGTACGCGGCGGAGCCGGAAGGTGCGGCCGGTCACTCGCGCCCCATGTCGCGGTGCACGACGACGGTCTCGACGCCCTCGGAGACCAGGCGGTGGGCGAGCTTCTCGGACATGGCGACGGAGCGGTGCTTGCCACCGGTGCAGCCGACCGCGATGGTCACGTAGCGCTTGCCCTCGCGGCGGTAGCCCGCGGCGATGAGCTGGAGCAGCTCGGTGTAGCGGTCGAGGAACTCCTTGGCGCCCGGCTGGTTGAAGACGTAGCCGGAGACCTCCTCGTTGAGCCCGGTGAAGGGGCGCAGCTCGGGGACCCAGTGCGGGTTGGGCAGGAAGCGGCAGTCGACGACGAGGTCGGCGTCGACGGGCAGGCCGTACTTGAACCCGAAGGACATGACGGTGGCCCGCAGCTCCGGCTCCTCCTCGCCGGCGAACTGGGCGTCCAGCTTGGCGCGCAGCTCGTGGACGTTGAGGCTGGAGGTGTCGATGACCAGGTCGGCGTCGCCGCGCAGCTCGCGCAGCAGGTCGCGCTCGGCGGCGATGCCGTCGACGATGCGGCCCGAGCCCTGCAGGGGGTGGGGGCGGCGCACGGACTCGAAGCGGCGCACCAGGGCGTCGTCGGACGCCTCCAGGAAGATCACCCGCCGCTTGACCTTCTTCGATTCCAGGTCCGCGAGGGACTCGCGGAGGTTGTCGAAGAAGCGCCGGCCGCGGACGTCCACGACGACGGCGATGCGGGCGACGTTGCCCTGCGAGCGGGCGCCCAGGTCCACCATGGTGGGGATCAGGGCGGGCGGCAGGTTGTCGACGACGAACCAGCCGAGGTCCTCCAGGCACTTGGCGGCGGTGCTGCGGCCCGCCCCCGACATACCGGAGATGATCACCAGCTCGGGGATGCCCGCCGCCTCAGCAGTCGCATCCGCCGTCGTGCCCGTACTCACCTGTGCTCCGTCCCGTTCGGTGTCGTTCATGCCGTCTTCCCCCGTTTCCCTGACGCGCCGCAGGTGCGGTCACGTCTTCCATACTGCGGTCTCGCGGCGCGCGCGGCATGGACCACGTGCGCCACGCCCATCATTCCTCTGCGTCGTCCATGATTTCGCCAGTGGCGGTGTTGACCGCGGGGGCGGGCGCCGGGGCCGTCGCCAGGGCCGCGGCGATCGTCTCGGCCGTCCTGCGGCCGATGCCGGGCGCGGCGCAGAGCTCCTCGACCGTGGCGGCGCGCAGCCGCTTCACCGAGCCGAAGTGCTTGAGCAGCGCCTTCCTGCGGGTCTCCCCCAGGCCGGGGACCGCGTCCAGCGGGCCGGCCTTCATCGTCTTCGAGCGCTTGGTGCGCTGGTAGGAGATGGCGAAGCGGTGGGCCTCGTCACGGACGCGCTGCAGGAGGTAGAGGCCCTCGCTGGTGCGGGGCAGGACGACCGGGTCGTCCTCGCCGGGCAGCCAGACCTCCTCCAGGCGCTTGGCGAGGCCGCACACGGCCACGTCGTCCACCCCGAGCTCGTCCAGCGCGCGCCGGGCCGCCGCCACCTGGGGCTGCCCGCCGTCGACGACGACGAGCTGCGGGGGGTAGGCGAAGCGCTTGGGGCGGCCGTCGTCGTCGAGGCGGCTCTCCCCGTCCGCGTCCTCGACGGCGCTCTCCTCGGACCACTCCCCCGCCTTCTGCTTCTCCTGCAGGTAGCGGCGGAAGCGGCGGCCGATGACCTCGTGCATCGAGCGGACGTCGTCCTGGCCCTCGAAGCTCTTGATCTGGAAGCGCCGGTACTCGCTCTTGCGGGCCAGGCCGTCCTCGAAGACGACCATCGACGCCACCACGTCCTGCCCCTGGAGGTGGGAGATGTCGAAGCACTCGATGCGCAGTGGCGCCGAGTCCAGGCCGAGGGCCTCGGCGATCTCCTCCAGGGCGCGCGAACGGGTCGTCAGGTCGGAGGCGCGCTTGGTCTTGTGGAGCACGAGGGCCTGCTGGGCGTTGCGCTGGACCGTGACCATCAGGTCCTTCTTGTCGCCGCGCTGCGGGATGCGCAGGCTGACGGCGGCGCCGCGGCGCTCCGTGAGCCACTGCTGTACGGGCTCGGCGGGCTCGGGCAGGGCGGGGACGAGGACCTCCTTGGGCACCGCGTCGCCCCGCTCCTCGCCGTAGAGCTGCTGCAGGGCGTGCTCGACGAGGCCCGCGGTGTCGACGGCCTCGACCTTGTCCGTGACCCAGCCGCGCTGGCCGCGCACCCGGCCGCCGCGGACGTGGAAGATCTGCACGGCCGCCTCGAGTTCGTCCTCGGCGACCGCGATCAGGTCGGCGTCGGTGGCGTCGGCGAGGACGACGGCGTTCTTCTCCATGGCGCGCTTGAGCGCCTCTATGTCGTCGCGCAGCCGGGCGGCCTTCTCGTACTCCATCTCCTCGGCCGCATCGTGCATCTGCTTTTCCAGACGGCGGATGTACGCACCGGTACGCCCGGCCATGAAGTCGCAGAATTCCTCGGCGAGTTCGCGGTGCTCCTCGGGGGTGACCCGGCCGACGCAGGGGGCGGAGCACTTGCCGATGTAGCCGAGGAGGCAGGGGCGGCCGATCTGGTGCGAGCGCTTGAACACCCCTGCGGAGCAGGTGCGGACGGGGAAGACCCGCAGCATCAGGTCGACGGTCTCGCGGATCGCCCAGGCGTGGGCGTAGGGGCCGAAGTAGCGCACGCCCTTCTTCTTGGGGCCGCGCATGACCTGCACACGCGGGAACTCCTCGCCCAGCGTGACCGCCAGGGAGGGATAGCTCTTGTCGTCGCGGTACTTGACGTTGAACCGGGGGTCGTACTCCTTGATCCAGGAGTACTCCAGCTGCAGCGCCTCGACCTCGGTGGAGACCACGGTCCACTCGACGGAGGCGGCCGTGGTGACCATGGTGCGGGTGCGCGGGTGCAGGCCCGCGAGGTCCTGGAAGTACGAGGAGAGCCGCTGACGGAGGCTCTTCGCCTTCCCGACGTAGATCACGCGGCCGTGCTCGTCCCGGAATCTGTAGACCCCCGGCGAGTCGGGGATCTGTCCCGGCTTGGGTCGGTAGCTGCTGGGGTCGGCCATGCCACAACCCTACTTGCGGGCAGTGACAATCGGAGTGCCGGTTTCCCCGCGCCCGTAAGGGGCGCGGGGCTGTTGCATTGTGCGGCTCCGCCGCGTGGGCGCGATCAGCCAGGGACGGCCCGCAGCCGACAAACCTCCCTTGTCAGGCAGACGCTCGGCGGCGGCGCCGCCTGCGCACCGCCACCGCACCGAGCCCGAGCGCCAAGGCCGCGCCGCCGGCCGTCGCTGCGGTGGTGACGGCCGTGGATCCGGAACCGCCCTGCGGCCCCGGCTCGTCGTACCCGCCCGCAAGCCCCTTCTCCGCGTAAGCGGAACCCGGCAGCTTGTCGCCATAGGCCTTGTGGACCCGGTCGCGATAGGCGGCCACCGTGGTACCGCCCGCGCCGACGGCGCGCACCGCGTCCTGGTCGAGCGGCAGCACCCGGTCGCCGCGCTGGACGTACCAGGCGTTGATCTGGGGCTCGCGGAAGACCGTGCCGCCGCCGAGCTTCTTCGCTCCCTCGGCCGCGTAGCGCGTCTCGTCGTCGCCGGTGGCGATGTTGACGACCTTCCAGCTGTCGCCGACGTGCGCCGCCCACACCGAGGCCTTCTGTCCGTCGGACGACACGGCCGTGGTGGCGAGGAAGTCAAGTTTGGCCACCGGCGCATTCGCCTTGCCCGCCACGAACTCCGGGGAGAGCGTGTAGACGGGCACGGTGGCGCCCTCGATCCTCGGCTGCGCCGTGCCCCTGGCGAGGGCACCGTCGCGGGCGAAGAAGCGGGAGAGCGTGCCGAGCGTCGAGGGTGCCGCGGCGGCGTTGTGCGCGGCATCGATCCCGGAAGCCAGCGGCGGGGCCGGGACGGCCGGGGGCTGGGCGGCCTGGGCCAGGGGGGTCAAGCAGAGCAGCCCGGCGGTGAGAGCCCCGGCGGCCGCTGCGCGGGTGACGTTCCTGCGGGTGTACGCGCGCTCGGTCATCGCCCTCACGCTCCGATCCGGTAGAGCGAGTGCGTCCAGGAGAACTGGTCGTTGTTGACGTACCAGTCGTGCGAGGCCCAGTTGTAGCGGTCGTTGGACGGCCACGGGTCACCCCAGTAGACCCAGCTGTTGCTGTCGTCGTAGCCGTAGAGGACGTGCATGTGCCCGCCGCCCGAGGACCACTGGATGCGCGTCTCGATCGGACGGTTGTTGTCGATCTCCGTCTGCACGGTCGAGTAGCGCAGCCAGCCGCTCACGTACGAGCCGGAGTTGATGCCGGCCCAGTCGAGGGCGTTCTGCACGTTGCCCAGCGTGGCCTGGTTGTTGGGGCACGTGGTGTCCTGCTGCCGGTTGAAGGCGGCGTTGCAGAACTGGTTCTGGCTGTAGGTGCGCCCGAACCAGGTCGCGATGGTGTTGCCGGAGCCTGCCCAGCACCAGTTGCTCTTCTGCTGTGCCTGCATGGTGATGTTGAGCTGCTTGGACGCGCGCAGAGCGGGCTGACCGGAGCTCGCAGCGCTCGCCGTGGTGGGGACGGCGAGCAGTGCGGAGGCGATCAGGGCCGCGACGGACAGTCTTCTGCCGCGTATCCGGGATCCGGAGTGCTGTGCTGATGGTGCCGATGCCGAGGCACGGGTCATGGCGTTCCTCCCGTGGCGGGGGGTTGTGGTGGAGGAGCGCGTCCGGACGCTGCTGAGGAGCATCAAGTGTTGTCGGGTGTCGGTCAACAGGCTTCAATGCTCTGTGAAACCGCGGTGTGAACAGACGGCATTGCCTGTGAACAGCCTGTGCCCGCCCAGGAGGAATGCGGCACTCCTGTCCGCCGGCCCCTCTGCCACCGTTGTGAATATTCACAGAGGAGCGGCGGATGGCACGTACACCCACCGGCACCGGGTCCGCCGAGGCCGAACTGGCCCAGGCCCTGCGGACGGGACCGTTCCACCTCGCGCTGCGCACCGCCCTGTCGGCGCGCGGACTGGCCCTGCACCGGGTCCAGCACCGGCTGGCCCAGCGGGGCGTCAAGGTCGGGGTGACGAGCCTGAGTTACTGGCAGCAGGGCGCCCGGCGGCCGCGGCGGCCCGAGTCGCTCAGGGCGGTGCGGATGCTGGAGGAGGTCCTGGAGCTGCCCGCGCAGGCGCTGACCCGGCTGCTCGAACCCGTGCCGCGGACGGAGACGGCCCGCCCCGCCGGGCGCTCGTACCGCCTGCTGGTGGAGGAGTCGCGCGCCCTCGAACGGCTGCTGGCCGAGCTGGAGTCACCGGCCGACGGAGGGCTGCACACCGTCTGCCACCTGGAGCACGTCCGCATCGGCGCGGGCCGCGAGCTGCGCGGGCGCGCCTCGCACCACGTGGTGCGGGCGCACCGCGACGGGGTGGACCGCTATCTGGCCATCCACCGCGGGGACCCGGGCTGCGATCCGGGGCGGGTGACCGTCCGGGCGGACGAGAACTGCCGGGTGGGGCGCGTCCGTTGGCAGTCCGCGGCAGGGGTGCTCGTCGCCGAGCTGCTCTTCGACGTGCGGCTGCGCGCCGGGGAGACCCATGTCTTCGGCTACGGCTTCGAGGACGGCACCGCGGGGCCGAGCACCGAGTACGTGCGCGGCTTCAGTTTCGCGGCCGGGCAGTACGTGCTGCAGGTCCGCTTCGACGAGGCCGCACTGCCGGTGCGCTGCCGCCGCTTCGTCCAGGCGTCGGCGGCTGCGCCGCGCACCGGGCAGCAGGAGCTGACGCTCTCGGGGCGGCACCACGGGGTGCACCTGGCGGAACAGCCGGTGCGCGCGGGGATCCTGGGGATCGCGTGGGACTGGTCGTGACGGTCAGGCGTCCGGGCCCGCGACGAGCTTGCCGCCGGACTCCTTGACCGGGACGGCCGGCAGCGGTGCGCCCGCCGGGCCCTGGAGGACCTTGCCGGTCTGCGCGTCGAACTTGCTGCCGTGGCACGGGCAGCTGACCTTGCCGTCCTCGACCTTGTCGACCACGCAGCCCGCGTGCGTGCACACCGCGCTGAACGCCTTGTACTCCCCCTTGGCGGGCTGCGCCACGACCAGCTTCTGCTTGCGGTAGAGCTTGGCCCCGCCGACCGGCACGTCGCCCGCCGCCCCGAGGTCCACGGGCGCGGTCGGCGTGGCGGAACCCTTGGCCGCCGAGCCGGAGGCCTCGCAGCCGGTGACGCCGAGCCCCGCGGCCCCGGCCAGTGCCGCTCCGCTCAGGAGCACGGTGCGACGGGATGCGGGCTGGCTGGTCATGCGGGCTCCAGGGGGGAACGGCGGTGCTGTCGCACCGACGATACTGGGGACTCCCCCCAGCGGAAGGGACGACCCCCTGGTGATCGTCGTAGCCGGAGAAGCCCTGATCGACCTCGTGGCCGACGGCGCCGGAGGGGACGGCGGCCTGCCCGCCCTGCTGCCCCGCCGCGGCGGCGGACCGTACAACACCGCTGTCGCACTGGGGCGGTTGGGGGCGACGGCGGCCTTCTGCTCCCGGGTGTCGTCGGACGCCTTCGGGGAGTCCCTGCTGGCCGGGCTGCGGGCGGCGGGGGTGGACGTTTCACTCGTTCAGCGCGGCCCGGAGCCGACGACACTGGCGGTCGCGGCCATCGGCGCGGACGGCTCCGCCGGTTACGGCTTCTACGCGGGCGGCACCGCGGACCGGCTGTTCACGCTGCCCGGTGCGCTGCCGGAGGCGGCGAGCGCGCTGTGCGTGGGCACGTGTTCGCTGGTGCTGGAGCCGGGCGCGACCGCCTACGAGGCGCTGCTGCGCCGCGAGGCGGAGCGCGGGCTGTTCACCCTGCTCGACCCCAACATCCGCCCTGGCCTCGTCCCGGACCCCGACGCCTACCGGGCCCGCTTCCGGTCCTGGCTGCCGTACGTCTCGCTGCTGAAGCTGTCGGAGGAGGACGCGGAGTGGCTGGGCGGCACTCCGGAGGACTGGCTGGCGGAGGGCCCGCAGGCCGTGGTGCTCACGCACGGCGGGCGGGGCCTGTCGGTGCGGACGCGGTCCGGGGTGGCGTGTGCGGTACCCGCGACGGGGGTCGGCGTCGTCGACACGATCGGAGCCGGCGACACGGTGAACGCTGCGCTCTTGCTCAGTCCAGGGGGAATCATGCCGGACGGCGAGGCGAACACGGCGCGAGGCAGTGCGGCCCACGGCAGGAGTTCGGAATCCGTAGTCGGCGTAGTCGACC
>NZ_JBSFWU010000076.1:0-38598 GCF_053594995.1 Streptomyces sp. NPDC002536 | reverse complement strand
CATCGGTGCCGGCACCGATGCCGGGGCCGTGGTGGCCGCCGCGGTCGGGACGGCCATGGCGGTCACGACCGCGGCGGCTGCCAGGGTGCGGTGCAGCCGCCGGGGGCGGTTCTTCTGGGAAATCACCCTTCAAGGGTCTGGGGCTGCGGGCCGCCCGGCCATGGAGGTGCTGGGCGTATCGGGGCGGGGGTTTGCCCTACCTATGTCCTGGTGCGGGCCGGCAGTGGCTGGTCGCGCAGTTCCCCGCGCCCCTACGGGGCGCGGACGGGCTGATTTCAGCCCGTCCGGCGTTTGAGGACGAGCGGCGGAGCCGCGATCAGGGGGGCTGGGGGCGGCAGCCCTCAGGAAACGGCGAAAGGGTGGGGCCGGGGCTTCCATGAGGGCACGGTCGCAACTCCCAGTCGCTGCGCCCCAGGCCAGGGCGTGCATTCATGAAGCTCCTCCGCAACGGGCGGAGTTGGTTCCGGACGAGGCCCCCGGCCGCTGTCCGGAGGCCGTCTTCCACTGCGCCCGCAGGGATGGAAAACTGCCCTGTATGGGTGCGTTGAGGGGCTTACGCGTCCCACGGGCGCGGTATGCGGCCGTCGCCGTCGCTCTCACGGGCGCGGCCGCCGCGGCACTCGTCGGCTGTGATCCGGTCGGCGGGCTCGATTCGGTGAGCGTCGCCGTCGTCACCGGCAAACAGGCCACGGACCAGCTGGAGCACAGCGGTGTGCACGTGGCGTATCTGACGTGCCAGGGCAAGGCGAAGAGCAGCGCCCCGGCGAGCAGCAGCGGTTCGCCCGCTCCCGTCACCGCCGTCGGTGTGGACTGCGAGGGGAAGACCTCCGACGGCAAGAAGATCCTCGTCTACGGCACGGTCACCGGCATCAGCGGCGAGGCGTGCGTGCGGGGCAATCTGACGGGAAAGGTCGACGGGAAGACCAAGTTCACGGTGACGGTGCTGGGCGACTGTTCGAAGGCGAGCACCACCGCCCCGGCCACCCCGGGCTCGTGGACCCCGTGGACCCCGCCGCCCCCCTCCAAGGAGCAGCCCGAGCCCGGCTGCAGCTGCCCGTCGGACGAGCCGCCCCGGCCCACCCCGAGCTGCAGCAGCACCTTCCACGGCAAGTGAGCGCGAACCGACGGCCTGCGGCCCCCCGTGATCACGGCCTCGTACAGGCGGCCCGGTAACATCCGGTCCGTACGAGCCGACGACCCGGGAGGAGCCCACCGGTGGCGGGAGAACCGCAGGCCGACTGCCTGTTCTGCAAGATCGTTGCGGGGGAGGTGCCGGCGACCGTCGTCCGCGAGACCGAGACGACCGTGGCCTTCCGCGACATCAACCCCCAGGCCCCCACGCACGTCCTGGTGATCCCCAAGGTCCACTACCCGGACGCCGCCTCCCTCGCCGCCGCCGAGCCGCAGGTCATGGCCGACATACTGCGGGAGTCCGGCCAGGTCGCGGCCGACGACAAGGTGGACGGCAAGGGCTACCGGGTCGTCTTCAACACCGGGGCCGGCGCCGGGCAGACCGTCTTCCACGCGCACCTGCACGTGCTCGGTGGCCGTGGCCTGAACTGGCCGCCCGGATAAGGGAGACCGAGCACCACCGTGTCCGTACGCGAACTCGTCGTCCTCGGCACCGCCAGCCAGGTGCCCACCCGGCACCGCAACCACAACGGCTACGTCCTGCTCTGGGACGGCGAGGGCCTGCTCTTCGACCCGGGCGAGGGCACCCAGCGCCAGATGGTGCGCGCCGGGGTCGCCGCCCACGACCTCAACCGGCTGTGCGTCACCCACTTCCACGGCGACCACTCGCTGGGCCTGGCCGGGGTCATCCAGCGCATCAACCTCGACCGCGTCCCGCACCAGGTCACCGCGCACTACCCGTCGAGCGGCCGGCGCTTCTTCGACCGGCTGCGGTACGCCACGGCCTACCGCGAGACGGTACAGCTGGAGCAGCAGCCCGTCTCCGGCAAGGGCGCCGTCCTGGTGGACGGCCCGTCGTACGTCCTGGAGGCGCGGCGGCTGTCGCACCCCGTCGAGTCCTACGGCTACCGGCTCGTCGAGCCGGACGGCCGCCGGATGCTGCCCGGGCTGCTGGCGGAGCGCGGCATCTCCGGCCCGGACGTGGGCCGGCTCGTGCGCGAGGGCGAGATCCGCGGCGTCACGCTCGACGAGGTGAGCGAGGTGCGGCGCGGGCAGCGCTTCGCGTTCGTCATGGACACCAGGCTCTGCGAGGGCGTCTACGCGCTCGCGGAGGGCTGCGACATGCTCGTCATCGAGTCCACGTTCCTGGACGAGGACGCCCCGCTGGCCGTCGAGCACGGCCACCTGACGGCAGGTCAGGCGGCCCGCGCGGCGGCCGAGTCCGGGGTCCGGCACCTGGTGCTCACGCACTTCTCGCAGCGCTACGACGACCCGTCGGCCTTCGAACGCCAGGCGCGTGCCGCCGGCTTCGAGGGTGAACTGACGGTGGCGAAGGACCTGATGCGGGTGCCGGTGCCGAAGCGGTAGCGCCCCGTCAGGGGCGCGGGGAACTGCGCGATCGGCCACGACGCGCCTGCAGTCGAGGTTCTCGGGGCTTCGCCCCGGACCCCGCGGGTGGTGCGTCGGCTGTAGGCCGTGGGTGGCTGGTCGCGCAGTTCCCCGCGCCCCTGACGGGGCGCGGAAACCGGGCCGGTCAGGGAAAGACGACTACCGACCGCAGCACATCCCCCGCGTGCATCCGCTCGAACGCCTTCTCCACCTCGTCGAGTTCGATCGTCTCCGTGACGAACGCGCCGAGGTCGATGCGCCCCTGCCGGTGCAGGTCGATCAGCATCGGGAAGTCCCGCGACGGCAGGCAGTCCCCGTACCAGGAGGACTTCAGCGCGCCGCCCCGCCCGAAGACGTCCAGCAGCGGGAGCTCCAGCTTCATCTCCGGGGTGGGCACGCCGACCAGGACGACCGTGCCGGCCAGGTCGCGGGCGTAGAACGCCTGCCGGTACGTCTCCGGGCGGCCGACCGCGTCGATGACGACGTCCGCGCCGAAGCCGCCCGTGAGCTCGCGGATGGCCTCGACGGGGTCGGCGGTGCGGGAGTCGACCGTGTGGGTGGCGCCCATGCTGCGCGCCGTCTCCAGCTTGCGCTCGTCGATGTCGACGGCGATGATCCGCGCCGCCCCGGCCAGCCGCGAGCCGACGATCGCCGCGTCGCCCACACCGCCGCAGCCGATCACGGCGACGGAGTCGCCGCGGCCCACCTGCCCGGTGTTGATCGCGGCGCCGATGCCCGCCATCACGCCGCACCCCAGCAGCCCGGCCACCGCCGGGGACACCTCGGGGTCGACCTTGGTGCACTGGCCGGCCGCGACCAGCGTCTTCTCGGCGAAGGCGCCGATACCGAGGGCGGGGGAGAGCTCCGTGCCGTCGGACAGTGTCATCTTCTGCCGCGCGTTGTGCGTGGCGAAGCAGTACTGCGGGCGCCCGCGCAGGCAGGCGCGGCACTGACCGCACACCGCACGCCAGTTGAGGACCACGAAGTCGCCGGGCGCCACCTCGGTCACGCCCGCGCCGACCGCCTCGACGACCCCGGCCGCCTCGTGGCCCAGGAGGAAGGGGAAGTCGTCGTTGATCCCGCCCTGCTTGTAGTGCAGGTCCGTGTGGCACACGCCGCACGCCTGGATCTTCACCACGGCCTCGCCGGGCCCCGGGTCCGGCACCAGGACCGTCTCCACCCGCACCGGCTCGTTCCTGCCGGGAGCAATGACTCCGCGTACTTCCTGTGCCATGAACGGCCCCGCCCTTCTCGTCCTCGTCACCGAGCGTCGTTGATCCACGACCACGGTACGCGCCGGGGGCGGCCCGGGCGGTGAGGGGCCGGACACACTTTCCTCTGCGCGCGTAGATACCCCTTGACCGGCTCTTAACAAGGCCTTAATTTCGCGCTGCACCGTCGTTGCCCTTCCCAGGAGCCCCTCTTGTCGCTCTCCCGCACGTCCACGCGCGTCCGTATCGCCGCCCTCACCGCCGCCGTCGTCGCCGGCACCGGCCTCTACGCGGCGGGTGCCGCCACCGCCGAGCACAAGGCGCCGCGCACGGACAAGGAGATCCCCAACCTCACCAAGGCCGAGGACCAGATCAAGGCCTACTACGGCGACACGGTCGACAAGAACGGCCAGCACTACGCGTCGGCGGACAGCAACTACGCCAAGCAGCTCGCCGGGATCCAGAAGAAGGCCAAGGCCCAGCTGGAGCACACGCTCAAGAACAAGAGCGCCGATGCCAAGGGCAAGCCGGCGATCGTCCTGGACGTGGACGACACCACGCTGCTGACCTACAACTACGAGCTCCAGCAGGGCTTCGCCTTCACGCCCGCCTCGCAGGACGCGTACCTGAAGTCCACCGACATGGCCCCGGTCTTCGGCATGCCGCAGCTGGTCAACTGGGCGCAGTCGAAGGGCATCACGGTCTTCTACGTCACCGGCCGCGACGAGCACCAGCGCGACTGGAGCGTGCGCAACCTGAAGAACGCGGGCTACAAGCCGGCGGCCGACACCGCGCACTTCTTCCTGAAGAACAAGAAGACCCCGCCGGCGTACCTGTCGTGCGGCGCCAACTGCACGACGATCGAGTACAAGTCGGGCACGCGGAAGCACATCGAGTCCGAGGGCTACCGGATCATCGGCAACTTCGGCGACCAGTACAGCGACCTCACCGGCGGCTACGCGGAGCACACGTACAAGCTGCCGAACCCGATGTACTTCCTGCCGTAGGGGAACCCCGGCTCAGTACCCCGCCCGCTCCAGGATCCGCCGTGCCACCGCCGGCGAGTCCACCAGCGGGTGCAGGGCCAGGGCCCGCACCGCCGCGGCGCGGTCCCCGTGGAGCGCGGCATTGATCGTGCCGCGCTCCACCGCCTTCAGCTGGAGCATCAGCCCCAGCTGGTCCGGCCGTACGGGCGCGCACGACAGGGGAGCCGCGCCCTTGGCGCTGACCTCGCACACCGTCTCGATGACGGCGTCGGCGTCCAGCGCCGGCACCGTGCCGCCGTTGCGGACGTTGAGGATCAGCCGCACCCCCGCGTCCCCGGACACCGCCCGCATCAGGGCGAGGGCGACCTGGTCGTAGCCGCCGCCCTCCAGGTCGCAGGTGTCCCGCTCCCAACCGCCGCTCGCCGCACGGCCGTCGGCCAGGTACGTCTCCTCGCGGTGCAGCCGCGCCCGCTCCCAGAGCTCGCGCACCCGCCCGGGCGGGGCGGCGGCCGCCTCCTCGAAGAACGTGCCCTGCTGCTGGGCGAGGAACTCACCGCGCGTCTCGCCCGCGGCCCGCGTCGCGGCCAGCGTCTCGCGGCGGAAGTAGTAGTAGTGCAGGTACTCGTTGGGCAGCGCGCCCAGCGTCCGCAGCCACCAGGCGCCGAACAGCCGGCCCTCCTCCAGGGTGTTCAGCGCCTGCTCGTCGGCCAGCAGCCCGGGCAGCAGTTCGCGCCCGTCGAGCGTCAACGACCGCAGCCAGCCGAGGTGGTTGAGGCCCACGTAGTCGTACTCGACCTCGTCCGGATCGGCGCCCACCGCCAGCGCCGCCCGGCGCACCAGGCCGACCGGCGAGTCACAGATGCCGATCACGCGGTCGCCCAGCACCGCGGACATCGCCTCCGTCACCATCCCCGCGGGATTGGTGAAGTTGATGACCCACGCCTCGGGCGCCAGCGCCGCCACCCGCTCCGCGATGTGCACGGCCACCGGGATGGTCCGCAGCCCGTACAGCACCCCGCCCGCGCCGACGGTCTCCTGCCCGAGGACGCCCTCGCCCAGCGGGATCCGCTCGTCGCACACGCGGCCCGCGGTGCCGCCCACGCGGATCGCGGAGAAGACGAAGTCCGCGCCGCGCAGGGCCTCGTCGAGGTCGGAGGCGATCCGTACGACGGGGGCGTCCGGCACGGCCGCGGACTGCTCGTCCAGAATCGCCGCAATCACTCTGAGGCGTCCTGGATCCGTGTCGTACAGCACCAGTTCGTCACAGCGTCCGGGCACGCCGCGCCGGGCATCGTCAACCAGGGTCCGGTGCACCAGAGGCACCCGGAATCCGCCACCGCCGAGAATCACGAGCCTCATAGTCCGGAAGGTACACCGGCATCGGGCACACTGTCCGGACCCGCACTCTTGCATCCCCGAGAGGAGTAGCAGGCGAGCATGACGATCCCCTCCCCGCAGCCTTGCCACGCAGAGCGTTTCGAGGGCGCCGCCCCCGTGCTGGACCCGCTCGCCGAGGTCCGTTCCGAGCAGGATCCGGCCACGGACGTCTACCTCACGGGCCCCGTCTTCCTCGACATCATCTTCACCGGCCTGGACTCGGCCCCGGTGCGCGGCACCGAGACCTGGGCGCGCGGCATGGGGTCGAGCCCGGGCGGCATCGCCAACATGGCCACCGCCCTGGCCCGGCTGGGCCTGCGCACCTCGCTCGCCGCGGCCTTCGGCGACGACATGTACGGGGAGTACTGCTGGGAGTCGCTCTCCCGCGGCGAGGGCATCGACCTGTCCCTGTCGCGCACCGTGCGCGGCTGGCACTCCCCGGTCACCGTGTCGATGGCCTACGAGGGCGAGCGGACGATGGTCTCCCACGGCCACGAGGCCCCGCCGCCGGAAGAGCCGCCCGAGTGCCCGCCCCCGGCGCGCGCCTGTGTGTCCCTGCTGGTGCCGGGGCGGCAGGAGGAGTGGATCGCGGTCGCGGCCGGCCGGGGCAGCCGGATCTTCGCCGACGTGGGCTGGGACGACACCGGCCGCTGGGATCCGGCCGACCTGGCCGATCTGCAGTACTGCGAGGGGTTCCTGCCCAACGCCGAGGAGGCGATGCGCTACACCCGCACCGACTGCCCGCGCGCCGCGGCCCGCGCCCTGGCCGAGAAGGTGCCGCTGGCCGTGGTGACGATGGGGGCGCAGGGCGCGTACGCCGTGGACAGCAGAACGGGCGAGAGCGCCGAGGTGCCGGCCATCGCGGTGGAGGCGCTGGACCCCACCGGCGCGGGGGACGTCTTCGTGGCGGGCTTCGTCACCGGCACCCTCGCGGGCTGGCCGCTGGCGGACCGGCTGGCCTTCGCGGGGCTGACCGCGGCCCTGTCCGTACAGGAATTCGGGGGGTCGCTGTCCGCGCCGGGCTGGGTGGAGATCGCCGCCTGGTGGCAGCACGTGCGCTCCTTCGACGACCAGTCCCCGGCCACGCTGCGCCGCTACGCCTTCCTCGACGGCATCCTGCCCGCGGCGTGCCGGCCCTGGCCGCTGCGCCGGGCGGTGCCCACCCTGGGCTTCCGCCGGTCGTGACCACCGGCCGTGACCAGCCGTAAATCCCCTCCGGCCGCCCTGCGCACCGTCGTACCCTTGAGATGTCAACGTTGCCGGACATGAGAAAGAGGGATGAGCAGGCCAGAGTGCCGGCCCATGACTCAGACACCCACACGACCGCAGGCGACAGCCCGGTTCACGGTCCCGGCCAAGCACCCGATGGTGACGGTCCTGGGCTCCGGGGACTCGCTGCTGCGGGTCATCGAGAAGGCGTTCCCGTCCACGGACATCCACGTACGGGGCAATGAGGTCAGCGCGACGGGCGACGAGCGGGAAGTGGCCCTCGTCCAGCGGCTGTTCGACGAAATGATGCTGGTGCTCCGCACGGGTGCGCCGATGACGGAGGACGCGGTGGAGCGCTCGATCGCCATGCTTCGGGATGCAGAGGGTGCGGAGGAGACTCCCGCGGAGGTCCTCACCCAGAACATCCTCTCCAGCCGCGGGCGCACCATCCGTCCCAAGACGCTCAACCAGAAGCGCTATGTCGACGCGATCGACAAGCACACGGTCGTCTTCGGCATCGGCCCCGCGGGCACCGGCAAGACCTACCTGGCGATGGCCAAGGCGGTCCAGGCCCTGCAGTCCAAGCAGGTCAACCGGATCATCCTGACCCGCCCCGCGGTCGAGGCCGGCGAGCGGCTGGGCTTCCTGCCGGGCACGCTCTACGAGAAGATCGACCCGTACCTGCGCCCGCTCTACGACGCGCTGCACGACATGCTCGACCCCGACTCGATCCCGCGGCTGATGGCGGCGGGCACGATCGAGGTGGCGCCGCTGGCGTACATGCGCGGCCGGACGCTCAACGACGCGTTCATCATCCTCGACGAGGCGCAGAACACGAACCCCGAGCAGATGAAGATGTTCCTCACCCGGCTCGGCTTCGACTCCAAGATCGTGATCACGGGTGACGTCACCCAGATCGACCTGCCCGGCGGCACCAAGAGCGGCCTGCGCCAGGTGCAGGAGATCCTCGACGGCGTGCAGGACGTCCACTTCTCGTACCTCACCAGCAGGGACGTCGTACGGCACAAGCTGGTCGGCCGTATCGTCGACGCGTACGAGCAGTACGACACCCGCAGCAACGTCAACGGCAACGGAAAGTAACTCCCGGTAATCCCATGGCAATCGACGTCAACAACGAATCCGGCACCGAGGTCGACGAGAAGGCGATCCTCGACGTCGCCCGCTACGCCCTCGCCCGGATGCGTATCCACCCGCTCTCCGAACTCTCGGTCATCGTCGTCGACACCGACGCCATGGAGCAGCTCCACATCCAGTGGATGGACCTCCCCGGGCCCACCGATGTGATGTCCTTCCCCATGGACGAGCTGCGGCCCCCGGCCAAGGACGAGGAGGAGCCCCCGCAGGGGCTGCTCGGCGACATCGTGCTGTGCCCGGAGGTCGCGACGAAGCAGGGCGAGGAGGCGCCGACGAAGCACTCCATGGACGAGGAGCTCCAGCTGCTCACCGTCCACGGCGTCCTCCACCTCCTCGGCTACGACCACGAGGAGCCCGACGAGAAGGCCGAGATGTTCGGCCTCCAGGCCGCGATCATCGACGGCTGGCGTGCCGAGCACGGCATCGAAGGGCCCTCCCCGGCCCCGACGATCACGTGACCGGTCAACTGATCACCGCTGCCGTCCTGCTGCTGGTCGTCGCCTGGCTCGCCGCCTGTGCGGAGGCCGGCCTGGCCCGGACCACCCGGTTCCGGGCCGAGGAGGCCGTGCGCTCGGGCCGGCGCGGCAGCGCCAAGCTGATGGCCGTGGCGGCCGACCCCACCCGCTACCTCAACGTGGCGCTGCTCGTGCGCATCGCGTGCGAGATGGCGGCGGGCGTCTTCGTCACCTACGTCTGCCTGCGGGAGTTCGACGCCACCTGGAAGGCGCTGACCGTCGCGATCGTCGTGATGGTCCTCGTCTCGTACGTGGCCGTCGGCGTCTCACCGCGCACCATCGGCCGCCAGCACCCGCTGAACACCGCGACCGTGGCGGCGTACGTGCTGCTGCCGCTGGCACGGGTGATGGGGCCGATCCCGCAGCTGCTGATCCTCCTCGGCAACGCCTTCACCCCCGGAAAGGGCTTCCGCCGCGGCCCGTTCGCCTCCGAGGCGGAGCTGCGGGCCATGGTCGACCTCGCGGAGAAGGAGTCGCTCATCGAGGACGAGGAGCGCCGCATGGTGCACTCCGTCTTCGAACTCGGCGACACCCTCGTGCGCGAGGTGATGGTGCCGCGCACCGACCTGATCGTCATAGAACGCGGCAAGACCATCCGCCAGGCGCTCACCCTCGCCCTGCGGTCGGGCTTCTCGCGGATCCCGGTGACGGGGGAGAACGAGGACGACATCGTGGGCGTCGTCTACCTCAAGGACCTGGTGCGCAAGACCCACATCAGCCGGGACGCGGAGAGCGAGCTGGTCTCGACCGCCATGCGGCCGGCGGTCTTCGTGCCGGACACCAAGAACGCGGGGGACCTGCTGCGGGAGATGCAGCAGCAGCGCAACCACTGTGCCGTCGTGATCGACGAGTACGGGGGCACGGCGGGCATCGTGACGATCGAGGACATCCTCGAGGAGATCGTCGGCGAGATCACCGACGAGTACGACCGCGAACTGCCGCCGGTGGAGGAGCTCGGGGACGGCCGCTACCGGGTCACGGCCCGGCTGGACATCGGCGACCTGGGCGAGCTGTACGGCCTGGAGCTGGACGACGAGGACGTGGAGACCGTGGGCGGTCTGCTGGCCAAGTCGCTGGGCCGGGTGCCGATCGCCGGTGCGGTGGCCGAGGTTCCGGTCGAGGGCAAGGAGCTCGCCGCCCTGCGGCTCACCGCCGAGGCCCCTGCGGGGCGGCGGAACCGGATCGTGACGGTGCTGGTGGAGCCGGTCGGCTCCGGCGGGGGCGCCCCGTAGGGGCTGGACTTTGACTGCAGGTGCGTCGTGGCTGGTCGCGCAGTTCCCCGCGCCCCTGCGGGGCGCCCCCTGACGGGGCGCTACCCGGCATGGGGGTGCGGACGGTGCGCCCCTATGCTCCGGGTATGACGGAGACCCTGCACCCCGAAGACCGCAAGCTCATCACGCTCGCCCGGGCGACCCGGGCCCGCAACGGCGTCGCCGAGGGCGCGGCCGTGCGCGACGAGACGGGCCGCACCTACGTCGCCGGAACCGTCGCCCTCGACTCGCTGCGGCTCAGCGCGCTGCAGACGGCCGTCGCCATGGCGGTGGCCAGCGGTGCGACCTCCCTGGAGGCCGCCGCGGTGGTCTCCGAGGCGGCGGCGGTGCCGGACGCGGACCGGGCGGCCGTGCGGGACCTGGGCGGCCCGCGGACGCCTGTGCTGCTGGCCGGGCCGGACGGCACCCCGGGCGCGACGATCACGGCAGGCTGAGCCGCTGGTCCGCGCTGGCCGGGGGATCGGGGAGAATGTAAGGCATGGACAAGCCCTCCTCCCCCTCCCAGGCCCCTCACCGCGCGGGCTTCGCGTGCTTCGTCGGCCGCCCCAACGCGGGCAAGTCGACCCTGACCAACGCACTGGTGGGGACGAAGGTCGCGATCACCTCCAACCGCCCGCAGACCACCCGGCACACGGTGCGCGGCATCGTGCACCGCCCGGACGCCCAGCTCGTCCTGGTCGACACCCCCGGTCTGCACAAGCCGCGCACCCTGCTGGGCGAGCGGCTGAACGACGTCGTCCGGACCACCTGGGCCGAGGTCGACGTGATCGGCTTCTGCCTCCCGGCCGACCAGAAGCTCGGCCCCGGCGACCGCTTCATCGCGGGCGAGCTGGCCGGCATCAAGAAGACGCCCAAGGTCGCCATCGTCACCAAGACGGACCTGGTGGACTCCAAGGCCCTGGCCGAGCAGCTGATCGCCATCCAGAAGCTGGGCGCGGAGCTCGGCATCGAGTGGGCCGAGATCATCCCCGTCTCGGCGGTGGGCGACAAGCAGGTCTCGCTCCTCGCCGACCTGCTGGTGCCGCTGCTCCCGGAGAGCCCGCCGCTCTACCCGGAGGGCGACCTCACGGACGAGCCGGAGCAGGTCATGGTCGCGGAGCTGATCCGCGAGGCGGCCCTGGAGGGCGTGCGCGACGAGCTGCCGCACTCGATCGCCGTCGTGGTCGAGGAGATGCTGCCGCGCGAGGACCGGCCGAAGGACAAGCCGCTGCTGGACATCCACGCGAACGTCTACATCGAGCGGCCCAGCCAGAAGGGCATCATCATCGGCCCGAAGGGCGCCCGCCTCAAGGAGGTGGGGATGAAGTCCCGCAAGCACATCGAGGCGCTGCTCGGCACCCCCGTCTACCTCGACCTGCACGTGAAGGTCGCCAAGGACTGGCAGCGCGACCCGAAGCAGCTGCGCAAGCTGGGCTTCTAGGACTCCGGGGGCTACGCCCCCTCCTTCAGCACCGCTCTGATCAACTCCCGCTGGTCGTGCGTGAGATGGGGGTCCGCGAGGTGGACGGACCGGCCGTCCACGTCGATCTCGTAGTGGAAGCCGTCCGGCACGCCCCGCACCGGCCCCGCCTCCCGCCCCGGCGCCAGCGCGCGGTGCGCCAGCGCCTCCAGGTGCGTTGCGTCGGGCCGGCCGGCCGTGTCCAGCTCGGCCCGGCGCCTGATGCCGGCGAAGCCGCCGGTCCGCGTGATGACGATCCGCATGCCGCCATTCTGGCCCTCCGGGGGCCCGCGCTACGAGGTGGGGACCCCCACCTGGGACCAGGCCTTCAGTACGGCCTGCACCGCGTCGCCCTCGCCGTACAGCGCCCGTGCCGTCGCCGCGGTCTGCCGGGCGAAGTCCGCGAACCCCGCGTCGGCGGCCAGCTCGCCGCCGGTCAGCGTGGCGTACCAGACCCGCCCGGCCCGCTCCCACGCGTGCCCGCCCAGCGCCGTGGCCAGCAGGTAGAAGGCGTGGTTGGGGATGCCGGAGTTGATGTGGACGCCGCCGTTGTCGCGCGAGGTGCGGACGAAGTCGTCCATGTTGGCCGGCTGCGGGTCCTTGCCCAGGTGGGGGTCGTCGTAGGCGGTGCCCGGGGCCTTCATGGAGCGCAGGGCCACGCCGTGGATGGTGGGGCCCAGCAGGCCCTGGCCGATCAGCCAGTCGGCCCGGTCGGCGGTCTGGCCCAGCGCGTACTGCTTGATCAGCGAGCCGAAGACGTCGGAGAGCGACTCGTTCAGAGCGCCGGACTGGCCGTAGTACTCCAGGTTGGCGGTGTGCTGGGTGACACCGTGGGTGAGCTCGTGGCCGATGACGTCCACGGAGACCGTGAAGTCGCCGAAGAGCTCGCCGTCCCCGTCGCCGAACACCATCTGGCTGCCGTCCCAGAAGGCATTGTCGTACTTCTCGCCGTAGTGCACGGAGGCGTTCAGCGGCATGCCCGCGTCGTCGATGGAGTGCCGGCCGTAGACCTTGAGGTAGAAGTCGAACGTGGCCCCGAGTGCCGCGTTGGCGCGGTTGACCGTGGCGTCCTTGCTGGGGTGGTCGCCCTCGCTGTGCACCTTGGTACCGGGGAGCGTCGTCTCGTGCTGCTCGTCGTAGATGGTGCGCTGCGGCTTGTCGGACGGCGCGCCCGCGGGGGCCGCCTGCGGGGCTGGCGGGGTGACCCGGCGCCGGGTGCGCAGGGCCCCGTCGTGCTCCAGGGTGCGGCGGGCGGGCTCGTGGTGCCGGGGGTCCTCGGACTGGGCCAGTGCGTCCAGCATGTGCGGGGGAACGATGGTGCAGAAAGCGCTCTTCACGGTGTCCATGAGCGGCAATTTCGCATCGGCCACGGGGCTTGTCACTCTTCCGGACGGCGATTCCTGCAAACGAGTGGCGGGGTTCCGGGACCGGGCCCGTGTCCCGCATGGTGGAACCCCCCTTTACACCTGTGCCGCCTCGGCTAGTGTGCTGTGCATCATGCGTTTCGGGCTGCTTCTTCTTAGCTGCCGCGGCGAGGGCCTGTAGTCGTAGGTCGACCCCCTCCCCGCGGAGTCCGGTGCTGCGTGCCGTGTTGAGCGCAGGCCCGTCGGCCGATCCCTTCGCGGACACCACGAGGAGCCCTCCGCAGATGTCGCAGCAGCCCGAGCAGTCGAACGAGCAGTCCCCCGAGCACTCCGTCGGCCGCCCCACCCCGATCACCGCGGCGACGGTGACCCAGCGCCCGTCCGGGATGCCGGTCCACAAGTACCGGCCGTACGAGGCCGTGGAGATCCCCGACCGCATCTGGCCGGACCGGCGCATCACCAAGGCTCCCCGCTGGCTCTCCACCGACCTGCGCGACGGCAACCAGGCGCTGATCGACCCGATGTCGCCCGCCCGCAAGCGGGAGATGTTCGACCTGCTGGTGCGCATGGGCTACAAGGAGATCGAGGTCGGCTTCCCCGCCTCCGGGGCCACCGACTTCGGGTTCGTCCGCTCGATCATCGAAGAGGACGCGATCCCGGAGGACGTGACGATCTCCGTCCTGACCCAGGCGCGCGAGGAGCTGATCGAGCGCACGGTCGAGTCCCTGCGCGGTGCCCACCGGGCCACCGTCCACCTCTACAACGCGACGGCGCCGGTCTTCCGCCGCGTGGTCTTCCGCGGTTCGCGGGAGCAGGTGAAGCAGATCGCGGTGGACGGCACCCGGCTGGTGACGGAGTACGCGGACAAGATCCTGGGCGACGGGACGGTCTTCGGCTTCCAGTACAGCCCGGAGATCTTCACCGACACCGAGTTGGACTTCGCGCTGGAGGTCTGCGAGGGCGTGATGGACGTCTGGCAGCCCGAGCCCGGCCGCGAGATCATCCTGAACCTGCCCGCGACCGTCGAGCGCTCCACGCCCTCCACCCACGCCGACCGCTTCGAGTGGATGTCGCGGAACCTGTCGCGCCGCGAGCACATCTGCCTGTCGGCCCACCCGCACAACGACCGGGGCACCGCGGTGGCCGCCGCCGAGCTGGCGGTCATGGCCGGGGCGGACCGGATCGAGGGCTGCCTGTTCGGACAGGGCGAGCGCACCGGCAACGTCGACCTGGTGACCCTGGGCATGAACCTGTTCTCCCAGGGCGTCGACCCGCAGATCGACTTCTCCCGGATCGACGAGGTCCGCCGCACCGCCGAGTACTGCAACCAGATGGAGGTCCACCCGCGCCACCCCTACGCGGGCGACCTGGTCTACACCTCCTTCTCCGGCTCCCACCAGGACGCCATCAAGAAGGGCTTCGAGGCCATGGAGGCGAGCGCCGCCGCGGCCGGGAAGACCGTGGACGACATCGAGTGGGCGGTCCCGTACCTGCCGATCGACCCCAAGGACGTCGGCCGCTCCTACGAGGCCGTCATCCGCGTCAACTCGCAGTCCGGCAAGGGCGGCATCGCCTACGTGCTGAAGAACGACCACAAGCTGGACCTGCCGCGCCGGATGCAGATCGAGTTCTCGAAGATCATTCAGAACAAGACCGACGCCGAGGGCGGCGAGGTCACCCCGCAGGAGATCTGGTCGGTCTTCCAGGACGAGTACCTGCCGACCCCCGGCAACCCCTGGGGCCGCATCGCCCTGCGCTCCGCGCAGGCCACCACCTCCGGCGGGGAGGGCACCGACGTGCTCACCGTCGAGGCCGTCGTGGACGGCGTGGAGACGGTGCTGACCGGTACGGGCAACGGCCCGATCTCCGCCTTCGTCGACGCCCTCGCCGCGATCGGCGTGGACGCCCGGGTGCTGGACTACACCGAGCACACCATGAGCGAGGGCGCCGGGGCGCAGGCCGCTTCGTACATCGAGTGCGTGATCGACGGGGCGGTGCTGTGGGGCATCGGCGTCGACGCCAACACCACGCGTGCGTCGATCAAGGCGGTCGTCTCCGCGGTCAACCGGGCCCACCGGGGCTGAGACTGCTGTTCCCCGGCGTACGGCGGTCAACGGGCCGCCACCGGAAACCACCGCATCCGGTGGGGACGGTGGCGGTTTCGGCCACCCGCAGCCGGAACTCCGCGTGGCGGGGTACTGACGCAGCATCACCGATGTGGCTAACATCACGTCAACGCGGCGACGAGGCCGTGGCGTTATGGAGGTGCGCCGTGATGCACGCGCAAGGCCGACACAGCCCGGACCGGTGTGTGGTGGGCGTACGCACCGTATGGCGCACCGTCGGCGACGGCGAGTTCTTCTGCCCGGGCTGCGGCGGGGACCGCAACTACCACCGGCGCACGGGCCGCCGCCGTCTGGTCGCGTTCGGGGTGCCGCTGCTGCCGCGCGGGCCGGTGGGCCCGATCGTCGAATGCACGGCCTGCCGCGGCCGCTTCGCGCTGGACGTCCTCGACCACCCCACCACCACCCGGTTCTCGGCGATGCTGCGCGACGCGGTGCACACGGTGGCCCTCGCGGTGCTGGCCGCGGGCGGCACGGAGGCCCGCACGGTGCGCCGGGCCGCGGTGGGCGCGGTGCGCGCGGCGGGCTTCGCCGACTGCAGCGAGGAGCAGCTGGTCACGCTGATCGAGGCGCTGGCCGCCGACACGGGCCGGCTGCCCGGCCGGTACGGGGGGAACGGCCCGCTCCCCGGCCCCTCCGGCCGCGACGGCTTCGACCCGTGCGGCACGGCCCTGGCCATCGAGCTCCACGAGGCCCTGGAGCCGCTGGCCCCGCACCTGGCCCCCGCGGGCCGCGAATCGATCCTGCTGCAGGGTGCGCGCATCGCCCTGGCCGACGGCCCCTACCGCCCGGCGGAGCGGGAGGTGCTGGCCACGGTGGGGCGGGCGCTGCTGATCTGTCCCGAGGACACGGACCGGCTGCTGGCGGCGGCGCGGATGCCGTCCTAGGGCGTGGCCGGTGGATCCTCGGCTGCGGGTGTGTCGTGGTTGCTCGCGCAGTTCCCCGCGCCCCTGACGGGGCGCCGTGACGGCCGTCGAATGATCTTGAACTGGGGTGCCGGACACCGACATTCTCGGGCGCATGACCTCACTCCGTCTCCCCAGTGCTGTTGCGGCCGTCCTCGCCGCGGCCGCCCTCGTCCTCCTCCCGCCCCCCGCCCCCGCGTCCGCCGCCGACACCGCGGACTGCTCCACGTACCGCTCGGCCCGCACGCCGTCGAGGCTCACGCTCGAGTGCGGCTCGCCCGGCCCCGAATTCCCGTACATGAAGCAGGAGGTGGAGCGCACCACCTCCTTCATGACCCCCGCCCTGCAGAAGGTCCACAGCTGCGGGGAGCTCACCCAGCGGCAGTCCTTCCTCTACTTCGAGGCCCGCGACAGGTGCAAGGCCGTCGCCCACTACCTCGCCGTCCACGGCGACTTCCGGCACTGACCCCGCCGCCCTGACCGGCGGTCCGGGCCGCCCCGCCGGTACGGGACAATGACTGCATGAGTCTGTTCCGCGACGACGGCATCGTCCTGCGTACCCAGCTGCCGTCTCCCGGGGGACAACCCCCGGACCCCCGGCCGGACACCCGTGGGGGCGCGCGATGAGTCTCTTCCGCGACGACGGGATCGTCCTGCGGACGCAGAAGCTCGGTGAAGCGGACCGCATCATCACCCTCCTGACCCGCGGCCACGGCCGCGTCCGCGCCGTCGCCCGCGGGGTGCGGCGCACCAAGTCCAAGTTCGGGGCCCGGCTGGAGCCGTTCTCGCACGTCGACGTGCAGTTCTTCGCGCGCGGCAGCGAGCTCGTCGGGCGCGGCCTCCCGTTGTGCACGCAGAGTGAGACCATCGCCGCCCACGGTGGCGCGATCGTTACCGACTACGCCCGCTACACCGCCGGCACCGCGATGCTGGAGACCGCCGAGCGGTTCACGGACCACGAGGGCGAGCCCGCCGTCCAGCAGTACCTGCTGCTGGTCGGCGGCCTGCGCACGCTCGCCGCGGGCGAACACGCCCCGCACCTGGTGCTCGACGCGTTCCTGCTGCGCTCCCTCGCGGTCAACGGCTACGCCCCCAGCTTCGGGGACTGCGCCAAGTGCGGCATGCCCGGCCCCAACCGCTTCTTCTCGGCCACGGCCGGCGGAGTCACCTGCGGGGACTGCCGGGTGCCCGGAAGCGTCGTACCCTCCTCGGAGTCGCTCGGACTCCTCGGAGCGCTGCTGACCGGGGACTGGGCGACCGCGGACGCGTGCGAGGCGCGGTATGTCAGAGAGGGCAGCGGCCTGGTGGCCGCCTATCTGAGCTGGCATCTGGAGCGGGGGCTGAGGTCCCTTCGCTATGTGGAGCAGTAAGGACGTACGAGGAGAAGTGGCAGTCATGGCACGACGCGGGTTTCTGGGCCGCCCCCGACGCGAGTACCGCACCCCCGAGCCGCACCCCTCCGGCGCGGTGCCGCCGAAGATCCCGGGCGAGCTGGTGCCCGAGCACGTGGCGATCGTCATGGACGGCAACGGCCGCTGGGCCAAGGAGCGCGGCCTGCCGCGCACCGAGGGCCACAAGGTCGGCGCGGAACGCGTGCTGGACGTCCTCCAGGGCGCGATCGAGATGGGCGTGGGCAGCATCTCCCTCTACGCCTTCTCGACCGAGAACTGGAAGCGCTCGCCCGACGAGGTGCGCTTCCTGATGAACTTCAACCGCGACTTCATCCGCAAGACGCGCGACCAGCTCGACGAACTCGGCATCCGGGTGCGCTGGGTGGGCCGGATGCCCAAGCTGTGGCGGTCGGTGGCCAAGGAGTTGCAGGTCGCCCAGGAGCAGACCAAGGACAACGACAAGCTCACGCTGTACTTCTGCATGAACTACGGCGGCCGCGCGGAGATCGCGGACGCGGTGGCGGCGATCGCGCGCGACGTGAAGGACGGCCGGCTGGACCCGTCGAAGGTCGGCGAGAAGACCATCGCGAAGTACCTGTACTACCCGGACATGCCGGACGTGGACCTGTTCCTGCGCCCCTCCGGCGAGCAGCGCACGTCCAACTACCTGATCTGGCAGAGCGCTTACGCCGAGATGGTCTTCCAGGACGTCCTGTGGCCCGACTTCGACCGCCGCGACCTGTGGCGCGCCTGCCTGGAGTTCGCCCAGCGGGACCGCCGCTTCGGCGGGGCGATCCCGAACGAGGAGCAGCTCGCCAAGGAGACGCCGGCCGGTGAGTAGTTGCAGCGCCCCGTAAGGGGCGCGGGGAACTGCGCGACCGGCCACCGACGGCCTGCAGCCGACGCACGACCCCAGGGGTCCAGGGCGAAGCCCCGGGAACCTCGGCTGCGGGCGCGTCGTGGTTGCTCGCGCAGTTCCCCGCGCCCCTTACGGGGCGCGAGGATCCGCCGGACACGCCCTGGAGCGGGAAACGTGAACTGCCCCGGACGTCTTCCGACGGTCCGGGGCAGTTCACGTATCAGGGGCGGGGGGTCAGCTCTTCGCCGCGCACTCCCCGCACGTCCCGAAGATCTCGATGGTGTGGGCCACGTCCACGAAGCCGTGCTCCTCCGCGATGGAGTCCGCCCACTTCTCCACGGCCGGGCCCTCGACCTCGACCGCCTTGCCGCACACACGGCAGACCAGATGGTGGTGGTGGCCGCTGGAGCAGCGGCGGTAGACGGACTCGCCCTCGCTGGTGCGCAGCACGTCCACCTCGCCGGCGTCGGCGAGGGACTGCAGCGTGCGGTAGACCGTGGTCAGGCCGACCGAGGCGCCGCGGTGCTTGAGCATGTCGTGGAGTTCCTGCGCGCTGCGGAACTCGTCCACCTCGTCGAGCGCGGCCGCCACCGCGGCCCGCTGCTTGGTGGCCCGTCCGCGTACCGGGGGACCGGCGGTCGCCACAGTTGCCTCCTCAAGCTCGCGTGAACACGCACTGCACGCCCTGCACGTGCTGCCACGCCAATTGTGCCAGGCCCGGCGGACGGAGCTGTACGGGTCGATCACCGGGATCGGTCCGTACAGCCCTGCTCGCCGGGCCCGGCACGGTCATGATCGTCAGACCTGGACGTCGGCCTCCGGCGCCAGCGTGCAGCGCTCGGCCTCGGCGGTCCGGTCCGCCCGCCGTCTCGCCAGTGGGGTGGCGACGGCGGTGAGGGCGATGAACACGCCGATCGCCATCAGCACGATCGTCGCGCCGGACGGCACGTCCACGTAGTACGAGGTGACGGTGCCCGACAGGGTGACGAGCACGCCCACGGCCACCGCCATGGCGAAGGTCGTCGCGAAGCTGCGGGCGATCTGCTGCGAGGCGGCGACGGGGATCACCATCAGCGCGCTGACCAGCAGCAGGCCGACCACGCGCATGGCGACGGTGACGGTCACCGCGGCAGTGATCGCGACCAGCAGGTTCAGCAGCCGCACCGGCAGCCCGGTGACGCGGGCGAACTCCTCGTCCTGGCAGATGGCGAACAGCTGCCGGCGCAGCCCGAGCGTGGTGAGGACCACGAAGGCGGCCAGGATGCAGATGGCGACGAGGTCCTGCTGCGAGACGGTGGTGATCGAACCGAACAGGTACGTCGTGAGGTTGGCGTTGGAGCCGCTGGAGGAGAGGCTCATGAGCATCACGCCGCCGGCCATGCCGCCGTAGAAGAGCATGGCGAGGGCGATGTCGCCGCGCGCCTTGCCGTACGAGCGGATCAGCTCCATCACCACCGCGCCCAGCACGCAGACGGCGGTGGCCGTCCACACCGGGCTGGTGTTGAGCAGGAAGCCCAGGCCGACGCCGGTGAGGGCGACGTGGCCGATGCCGTCGCCCATCAGCGCCTGGCGGCGCTGGACGAGGTAGATGCCGATCGCGGGGGCCGTGATGCCGACCAGGAAGGCGGCCAGCAGCGCCCGTTGCATGAAGGGGAGGTCGAGGATTTCCATCAGCTCAGCAGTCCCGTCCGGATCGGTTCCGCGGCCGGGTCGGCGTGCGGGTGGACATGGTCGTGGCCGGGCAGTGCGTGCTGGCCCACGGCCTTGGGCGGGGCGCCGTCGTGCACCACGCAGCCGTCGCGCAGGACGACGGCGCGGTCGATGAGCGGCTCCAGCGGCCCGAGTTCGTGCAGGACGAGCAGCACGGTGGCGCCGCGGGCGACCTGGGTGCGCAGGGCCTCGGCGAGGACGCCCTGGTTGGCGAGGTCCACGCCGGCCATCGGCTCGTCCATGATCAGCAGTTCGGGTTCCCCGGCGAGCGCGCGGGCGATGAGCACGCGCTGGTGCTGGCCGCCGGAGAGGGCGTTGACGGAGTCCTTCATCCTGTCCGCCATGCCGACGAGCTCCAGCGCCCGCACGACGGCCTCGCGGTCCGCCTTGCGGGTCGGGCCCAGCTTCGTGCGGGCCAGCCGCCCTGCGGCGACGACCTCGCGCACCGTGGCGGGCACGCCGCTGGCCGCGGTGGTGCGCTGCGGTACGTAGCCGACGCGTGCCCAGTCGCGGAAGCGGCGCTGCGGGGTGCCGAAGAGCTCCAGCTCGCCGCCGGTGAGCGGGACCTGGCCGACGACGGCCCGGACGGCCGTGGACTTGCCGGAGCCGTTGGCACCGAGCAGGGCGACGACCTCGCCGCGCTGCACGGCCAGGTCGACGCCGCGCAGGACGGGGCGGGAGCCGAGCGAGGCGGTGGCGCCCCGCAGGGATATGACGGGCTGCTCCATGGCTGTTTCCTCCGTCGTCAGAGGTGACTGGCTCGACCGGCTCACTTGGTGCCGAGGGCCTTCTGCAGTGCGGCCAGGTTGGACTTCATGACCTCGATGTAGTCGTGGCCGCGGGACTTGTCCGTGATGCCCTCCAGGGGGTCCAGGACGTCCGTCTTCACCTTGAGGTCGCCGGCCAGGGTCTTCGCGGTGCTGGGGTTGGCGATGGTCTCGAAGAAGACCGTGCTCACGTGGTGGTCCTCGGCGAGCCGGTGCAGCTCCTTCATCCGGGCGGCGCTGGGCTCGGACTCGGGGTCGAGGCCGCTGATGGCCTCCTCGGTCAGGCCGTAGCGCTCGGCCAGGTAGCCGAAGGCCGCATGGGTGGTGATGAAGGTGTCCGAGGCGCGGTTCTTCAGGCCGTCGCGGAACGTGGTGTCCAGCTCGCCGAGCTTCTTGACCAGCGCGTCGGTGTTCTTCGCGTAGTCGGCCTCGTGGTCCGGGTCGGCCTCGGCGAGGGTCTTGCCGACGCCCTTGGCGACCTCGGCGTACTTCACCGGGTCCAGCCAGACGTGGGGGTCGTCGCCGGGCTCGGCGTCGGAGTGCGAGTGGTTGTCACCGGTGGTGTGGTCGTGGCCGTCCACCTCGGTGCCGTGCTTCTCCATGCCGGTGAAGGCGGCGGCGTCGGCGACGTGCTTGTTTCCGGACTGCTTGATGGCCGTGTCCACGGCGGGCTGGATGCCCTTGAGGTAGACGATGGCGCCGGCCTCGGAGAGCGAGCCGGTCTGCTTCGGGGTGAGCTCCAGGTCGTGCGGCTCGACGCCCGGTTTGGTCAGGTTGGTGACCTTGACGTGCTCGCCGCCGATCTCCTCGGCCAGGTACTGCATCGGGTAGAACGACGCCACGACCTGCAGTTTTCCGTCCGCGGTGGTGCCCTTGCCGCTGTCGGGGGAGCAGGCGGAGAGGGTCAGGAGGCCCAGCGCGGCCGTCCCGGCGACGGCGGTGGTGGCGGATATTCGACGGCGGGACCGGGACGGTCGTACGGGGCTTATCGGACGTACGTTCATGACACTCATTTTCAACAAAAGTGGAAACGATTGTCAACAGCGGGTCCGTCGACGGGCGGGGTCAAGCCAAGGCCATAGCCGATTTGATGAGAGGGGGTGCCGCGCCGGTAACCTGAATCATTCGCTGTTCGTCGTCGCAATGAAGAGAGCACCGTGGCCGCCGACAAGATCGACACCATCGTCAGCCTGAGCAAGCGCCGTGGCTTCGTCTATCCCTGCTCCGAGATCTACGGTGGACAGCGTGCCGCCTGGGACTACGGACCGCTCGGCGTGGAGCTCAAGGAGAACATCAAGCGCCAGTGGTGGCGCTCCATGGTCACCTCGCGCGACGACGTGGTCGGCCTCGACTCGTCGGTCATCCTCGCCCGCGAGGTCTGGGAGGCGTCCGGCCACGTCGCCACCTTCTCCGACCCGCTGACCGAGTGCACCTCCTGCCACAAGCGCTACCGCGCGGACCACCTGGAGGAGGCGTACGAGGCCAAGCACGGCAAGCTCCCCGAGAACGGCCTCGCCGACGTCAACTGCCCGAACTGCGGCAACAAGGGCCAGTTCACCGAGCCCAAGCAGTTCTCCGGCCTGCTGTCCACGCACCTCGGCCCGACCCAGGACACCGGTTCGGTGACGTACCTGCGCCCCGAGACCGCGCAGGGCATCTTCACCAACTTCGCCCAGGTCCAGCAGACCTCGCGCAAGAAGCCGCCGTTCGGTATCGCCCAGACCGGCAAGTCCTTCCGCAACGAGATCACGCCGGGCAACTTCATCTTCCGCACCCGCGAGTTCGAGCAGATGGAGATGGAGTTCTTCGTCAAGCCGGGCGAGGACGAGCAGTGGCACGAGTACTGGATGCAGCAGCGCTGGAGCTGGTACACCGGCCTCGGCATGCGCGAGGAGAACATGCGGTGGTACGAGCACGCCGCCGAGAAGCTCTCCCACTACTCCAAGCGCACCACTGACATCGAGTACCGCTTCAACTTCGGCGGCACGGAGTTCTCCGAGCTCGAGGGCATCGCCAACCGCACGGACTTCGACCTCCAGGCGCACGCCAAGGGTTCCGGCCAGGACCTGTCGTACTTCGACCAGGAGGCCGGCGAGCGCTACTTCCCGTACGTCATCGAGCCCGCGGCCGGTCTGAACCGCGCCATGCTCGCCTTCATGCTCGACGCGTACAACGAGGACGAGGCCCCCAACGCCAAGGGCGTCATGGAGAAGCGCACCGTGATGCGCCTCGACCCGCGCCTGGCCCCCGTCAAGGTCGCCGTCCTGCCGCTGTCCCGCAACCCGCAGCTCTCCCCGAAGGCCAAGGGCCTGGCGACGGACCTGCGCAAGCACTGGAACATCGAGTTCGACGACGCGGGCGCCATCGGCCGCCGCTACCGCCGCCAGGACGAGATCGGCACGCCGTTCTGCGTCACCGTCGACTTCGACACGCTCGACGACAACGCGGTGACGGTGCGCGAGCGCGACACGATGAAGCAGGAGCGCGTCTCGCTCGACCAGATCGAGGGCTACCTGGCCGCTCGCCTGATCGGCTGCTGACGTTCCGCCGGGCGCTTGCCTTGCCTGACCGAGGGCCCCGGTCCCGCTGCGGCGGGGGCGGGGCCCTCGGGCTGTGCGTCAGACTTCCCAGTCCGCGGTGTCCAGTTCGCAGTCGAAGGGGGCGGGGATGTGCACCGTTTCGCCGAACTTGGCCTCTGTGAGGGTGCGGTAGCCGCGCTCGGGTGACGGCTCGGAGTACACGACGAGCAACTCCTTCAGCACGTCGACCAGCAAGTAGACGGGCACCCCGGCCTTGCCGTACACCTCTGCCTTCTTGCGCCGGTCGTTGTGGGCGGTTGAAGGAGAGGTCACCTCCCCGACGAGGGACAGCGCTTCACCGGGCGCGTAGATACCTTTTGTTTTGAAGGTGGTCGACTCCGTGATGTGGAGATCCGGGCCGTACGCTTCCGATTGTTCCGGGAACCGGAACAGCCGGGGGGTGGCCCGTGCGCGATGGCCCTCGGGCGCATGCGGGCCCAACTGGTCGACGAGGCTGTCGAGGATGAGCTCGTAGGTGCATTGGGACCACGGTGACACGATGACTTGCCCCCCGATGATCTCCGTGTAGTACCCGTCCGGGAGATCAGCATCGACTTGTTCGAGAATCCTGCACAGCTCTTCGAACCTCCCTGGGGGTTCGCGGAAGCGGTCTATCGACTGCGGCGGTGGTGTCTCGACCATGACTGCCATGATGCTCCTCCTGTCTTGAGTGAGCGCTGCGACACTCACCGTAGGGACCCCCACTGACAGTCCGGGCCTTCCGCTCACCCGTTCAGGTGGCACCAGTTGCACCCCCACAACGGACGCCAGCGTGATGGTCCACCCTGACCTGCGCACTTACCGTGTGAGTCATGCAATTCGCCTTCCTCCTGCGCCCGTTCCGCGGTGCCGGCCGCGCCACCGCCCTGCTCGCCGTGGGCGCCCTCGCCCAGCTCCCCCCGTTGCTCGTCCTCGCCCTGCCGTGGCTGCCCGGGGGGCCGACGCAGGCGCTGAGTGTGCTGGCGGCCGTCCTCCTGCCGCTCGCCGCGCTCGTCGCCGCGACGCCCCTGCTGAGCGCGGTGCAACGGGCCCGCCTGCGCACCCGGTTCGGGGTGGACATCCCCGCACCGGCGCGGGTCGGGAGCGTGGCGCAGTGGCTGCGGTCGGAGCCCGCCTGGCGCCAGGTGCGCTACCACCTGGCGGTGGGGCCGCTGCTGGCGCTGGCCGGACTGGGTGTCCTGCTGCTGTGGACGGCGGCGGGGGTGGCCGCCACCACGTACATCTGGATCTGGGCGGTTCCGCCCGAGCACCGCTACGCCCTCACCGACGTCGTCCAGGACGGCTACGTCACCGCCGTCGGCATCGCCGCGCTGTACGCGGCCGCCTGGGCCGCCACCGCCCTCGCCCGGCTCGACGCCCGCGCCGCGGCGAACCGCCTCGGGCCCAGCCGCACCGAGCAGTTGGCGCGCCAGGTGGCGGACCTGACCGAGCGGCGGGCGGAGGTCGTCGCCGCGACGGACGCCGAACGGCGGCGCATCGAGCGGGACCTGCACGACGGCGCCCAGCAGCGCCTGGTCTCGCTGGCGGTCAACCTCGGCCTGGCGAAGGCGACTTTGCCCGACTTGCCCGACGATGCCCGTAAGGTCATCGGCGAGGCGCACCGCGAGGCGAAGGAGGCCATCGAGGAGCTGAGTAACCTCGTCCGCGGCCTGCACCCGGCAGTCCTGGAGGACCGCGGCCTGGACGCCGCCCTCTCCGGAATCGCCGAACGGGCCCCGATGCCGGTGCGGTTGACGGTGGACCTGCCGGAGCGGCCGGCGCCGACGATCGAGGCCGTGGCCTACTTCGTGGTCTCCGAGGCGCTCGCCAACGTCGTCAAGCACGCGCGGGCGAGCAGGGTGGATGTCACCGTGGAACGGATCGGGGAGATACTGCTCGTCGTCGTCTCCGACGACGGCGTGGGCGGAGCCGACTCCTCCGGGGGCACCGGACTGGCGGGTCTGGCCAAGCGCGTCGCGTCGGTCGACGGCACCTTCTCGATCAAGAGCCCCGCAGGGGGCCCGACCGTGGTGACTGTGGAGCTGCCGTGCGCGCTGTGATTGCCGAGGATTCCGTCCTGCTCCGGGTGGGCCTCGTGAGGGTCCTGGAGGCGGCCGGATTCGAGGTGGTCGCGGAGACCGGCGACGCCGAGTCCCTGCTGGCGGCGGTCGACGAGCACCGGCCGGACCTGGCCGTGCTCGACGTCCGCATGCCGCCGGGCTTCCAGGACGAGGGCGTCCGGGCCGCACTCGCCGTCCGCGCCCAGTGGCCGCGGACGGCAGTGCTGTTGCTGTCGCAGTACGTGGAGGAGCGGTACGCGACGGACCTGCTGACCGGTGAGACGGCGGGCCTCGGCTACCTGCTCAAGCAACGGGTCGCGGACGTCGAGGAGTTCATCGAGGCGGTCCGGCGCGTGGCCGCGGGCGGCACGGCGCTGGACCCGCAGGTGGTCTCGCAGCTCCTGGTGCGCCGCCACTCCGACCCGCTGGACCGGCTGACCGCCCGGGAGCGCGAGGTCCTGGCCGCGATGGCGGAGGGCCGCTCCAACGCGGGCATCGCGGAACTGCTGGTGGTGAGCGAGAGTGCGGTGGCGAAGCACATCAACAGCATCCTGGCGAAGCTGGATCTGCCGAAGGCGGACGCGGATCACCGGCGGGTCTTGGCGGTGCTGCGGTTCTTGGGCGTGGGGTAGAGCGCCCCGTCAGGGGCGCGGGGAACTGCGCGACCAGCCACGACGCGCCCGCAGTCGAGGCGCCACCTGGGTTCGCAGGTCATCTGCGGGTCCGCGGTGGCTGGTCGCGCAGTTCCCCGCGCCCCTGACGGGGCGCCGTGGTGGCCGCACAACAGCCCGCGCCCCTGACGGGGCGCACCCCCCTACGGGGCGCGAAGCCCCCGCACCAGCAAGGCGCACACCGCCTCGAACGCCCCGTCGATGTCGGGGCGGGACCATTCCGCCGCATAAGCCGGGTCGTGGAAACGACCCGTCGCGTCCCACAGCGCCCGCGCCGTGACAACGGGATCGTCCGAGACGAACTCCCCGTCCCGCACGCCCTCTTCGACGATCCCGGCCAACTGCCCGATCATCGTCTCGATGTGCCGCTCGACGGTGCTGCTGTTCTCGCCGGCGAGCACCATGTAGGTGGCGAACAGCTCGGGATCGCCACCGGCCTTGCGCCGCTTCGCGGCGAACAGCCCGGCGAGCCACTCGCGCAGCCGGACCCCGGCAGGGGCGTCCCCTTCCGCAATGGCGGACAGCTCCGTGTGCGTCTGGCCGAGCCACCGGTCGGTCACGGCCTCCCGCAGGGCCGCCTTGCTGCCGAAGTGCCGGTAGACGCTGCCGTGGCTGACGCCCAGCGCCCGGGCCACGTCGACCACGGTGGCCTTGGCCGGGCCGAAGCGGCGCAGCACGTCCTCGGTGGCCTCAAGAATGCGGGCCGGGGTCAGGGTCTCGGGCGCCATGGCAGGGGGACGGTCCTCTCAGTCGTCGACCGGTCGAGCGTATCGGGCGCTCGGGAGGGCTCACCGCTCGCTGTCCAGGTGGGTCATCTGCGCGGCCGGGTACCGCTCGCCCGCGGCGGCACCGGCCGGCACGGCCTCCTCGATGGCGGCGACGTCGGCCGCGCTGAGGGTGATGTCCAGGGCGCCGAGCGCCTCGGTGAGGCGGTCGCGGCGGCGGGCGCCGACCAGCGGGACGATGTCCTCGCCGCGGGAGAGCACCCATGCGATGGCGGTCTGCGCGACGCTCGCGCCCCGCTCCTCGGCGACCTTGCGCAGCGCGTCGGCCAGGTCGAGGTTGCGCTGCAGGTTCTCGCCCTGGAAGCGCGGGCTCAGGCCCCGGAAGTCGTTCGCGGCGAACTGCGCGTCGCGGTGCATGTGGCCGCCGATCAGGCCGCGGGAGAGGACGCCGTAGGCGGTGATGCCGATGCCCAGTTCGCGGCACGTGGGCAGGATCTGCCGCTCGATGCCGCGGGAGAGCAGCGAGTACTCGATCTGCAGGTCGGTGATCGGGGCGGCGGAGGCGGCCCGCCGGATGGTCTCCGGGCCCGCCTCGGACAGGCCGATGTGGCGGACGTGGCCGGCCTCGACGAGTTCGGCGATGGCGCCGACGGTCTCCTCGATCGGCACGTCGGGGTCGACGCGGGCGATGCGGTAGACGTCGATGTGGTCGACGCCGAGGCGCTGCAGCGAGTACGCGGCGAAGGTCTTCACCGCGGCCGGGCGGCCGTCGTAGCCGAACCAGGCGCCGTCGGGGCCGCGCAGGGCGCCGAACTTGACGCTGGTGAGCGCCTTTTCGCGGAGCGCGGCGGGCGCGCTGCGCAGGGCCTCGCCGATGAGCAGCTCGTTGTGGCCCATGCCGTAGAAGTCGCCGGTGTCCAGCAGGGTGACGCCGGCGTCGAGGGCGGCGTGGATCGTCGCGACGGATTCGGCGCGGTCGGCCTCGCCGTACAGGGCGGACATGCCCATGCAGCCGAGGCCGAGGGCGGAGACGCGGGGGCCGGTGGTGCCGAGGGTGCGGTGCTGCACGGGAACTCCTTCGGAGCGCGGGGGAGCGGGTACACCAGCAGCGTGACACATGGAATGACAGATTTCAATATCTGTCATTCCATGTGTCACGGCCCCGCGACCGCCCGGCTCAGCGCATGGAGCGCGGCAGCCGCAGGCTCAGCACCACCGTGACCGCTGCCGCCGCCAGCTGCACGGCGAGCGTGACCGTCAGGGCGTCCCGCATCCCCATCGAGGGCGCCAGCGAGAGGAAGAGCGTCCCGAGCGCGGCCACCCCCAGCGCCTGGAACGACTGCTGGGCGGTGGTCACCACGCCGCCGCCGACGCCCGCCTGGGCGACCGGCACCTCGCTGAGCATCGTGCGCATCGTCAGCGGGAACAGCAGCCCCTGGCCCAGGCCCTGGACGGCCAGCGCCGGAGCGGTGCCCCAGCCGTCCAGCCCGTGCCAGCCCCAGTGGAACGTCGCGATCAGCATCAGCAGACCGGCGCTCTGGAACAGCGCCCCGGCCGTCACCACCCGCCGGCCGTGCCGCGCGGCCAGCCGCGGGCCCGCCAGCGAGGCGACGAAGAACGCCGCGCACAGCGGCACCAGCGCCAGGCCCGCCGCCATCGGGCCGAGCCGCAGCCCCTCCTGCAGCGCCACCGCGATGGCGAACATGAAGCCGCCCCAGCCCAGGCAGAACGGCATGAGCAGGGCCAGCCCGCTGCGCACCGAGTGGATCCGCAGCAGCGACGGCGGCACCAGCGGCGTGCGCCCCGCCCGCTCCGTGCGCAGCTCCACGGCCAGGAACGCCCAGGCCGCGAACGGGAACACCGCCAGCAGCACCCACGACCAGACCGGCCAGCCCGCGGACCGGCCCTCGGTCAGCGGCACCAGCAACGAGATCAGCGCGACCGACAGCAGCGCGGTGCCCGGCCCGTCCACCCGCGTGGGGTGCTCCGAGCGCGTCTCCGGCACCGTCCGCAGCGCCAGCACCAGCGCGACGGCCGCCACCGGCGCGTTGACCAGGAAGATCGAGCGCCAGCCGGTGCCCGCGATGTCCAGGGAGACCAGTACGCCGCCCAGCACCTGGCCGACCGCGCTGGAGACGCCGGCCGTCGAGCTGTAGTGGCTCATCGCCCGGACCCGGGCCGTGCCGCTCGTCGTGGCCTGGATGCTCGCCAGCACCTGCGGCAGCAGCAGCGCCGAGGCCGCACCCTGCGCGACCCGGGCGGCGACCAGCGTCCAGGCGTTCGGCGCGAGGCCGCACGCCACCGAGGTGACGCCGAAGGACACGACGCCCCACAGGAACAGCCGGCGGCGGCCGAACATGTCACCGAGGCGCCCGCCGAGCACCAGCAGCACCGCGTACGCCACGCCGTAGCCGCCGACGACCATCTCCAGCAGGGCCGGACCGGCATGCAGATCACGGTCGATCGTCGGCAGGGCCACGTTCACGATGAACGCGTCCACCATCGGCAGCGCCGCACCGAGCAGCACGGTCAGCAGGCCCAGCGGGCTCAGCACGGGCGCGGCGGAGGAGGAGGCGGGAAGGGGGGACGGGGAGGCAGGGGCGCCCACGCGGGGCCGGACAGGGGTCGCTATCGGGGTTTCGCTCACGGACATGACAATGACGCCCCGCTCAGCCTGGTACCAGAGTGTCTTTATCCTGGTACCAGGACTACCTGGCACGCTGATCGGCAGTGCCGCACCCTGGAGGGCATGACCACGATGGTTCTGGAGCAGACCGCCGCACACGCGCAGGCGGACACCGCGGACGACGTACGGCGCGCGGAGCTCGCCGCCTTCCTGCGAAGCCGCCGCGAGCGCATCACCCCCGAGCAGGTCGGCCTGCCCCGCGGCATCCGGCGCCGCACCCCCGGGCTGCGCCGCGAGGAGGTCGCGCACCTGGCCGCCGTCGGGGTCACCTGGTACACGTGGATGGAGCAGGCCCGCGACATCCAGGCCTCCGGGCAGGTGCTGGACGCCGTCGCCCGGGCCCTGATGCTCGGCCGCGACGAGCGCTCCCACCTCTTCGCCCTGGCGGGCGTCGCCGACCCGCTGCCCGAGGCCGCGTACGCGGACGTGCCGGAGGCGCTGCTGCAGATGCTGGAGCAGCTGGAGCCCTTCCCCGCCTGCGTGCAGAACGCGCGCTACGACATCCTCGCCTACAACCGCACCTACGGCCGGCTGCTGTGCGATCTCGACGCCCTGCCGCCGCGCGACCGCAACTGCATGTGGCTCTCCTACACCCACCCCCAGTGGCGGGACGCGCTCGTCGACCGCAACGAGACGATGCGGCTGATGACCGCCAAGTTCCGCGCCGCGATGGCCGAGCACGTGGCGGAACCCTCCTGGAAGTGCCTGGTCAAGCGGCTCCACGACGCCTCGCCGGAGTTCCGGGAGATCTGGGCGCGGCACGAGGTGGTCACGGACCAGTCGCCCCGGACGAAGGCCTTCCAGAACCCCCGCGTGGGCCTGCTGCGCGTCAACCACACCAGCCTGTGGCTGGGCCCCGGTCCCGGCGCCCGGCTGAGCAGCTACACCCCGGTCGACACCGAGACCCGCGAGCGGATGGAGCGGCTGCACCGGCTGGTGCTCGAAGAACAGCAGGCCGGACAGCAGGTCGGGCAGCAGGCCGGCGTATCCGCCGGATGAGGGACAATGGACGGTCGTCCCCCCTGTCCCGTCCTGTCCCGCACGACTCCGCACGACCGAGGAAGCCTCTCCATGACGCAGCTCCAGATCGGCCCGCACTCCGTGCAGCCGCCGGTGGTCCTGGCCCCGATGGCGGGGATCACCAACGCGCCCTTCCGCACGCTGTGCCGTGAGTTCAGCGGCGGCAAGGGGCTGTTCGTCAGCGAGATGATCACCACCCGGGCGCTGGTCGAGCGGGACGCCAAGACCATGCGGCTGATCCACTTCGACGGGACCGAGAAGCCCCGCTCGATCCAGCTCTACGGCGTCGACCCGGTGACGGTCGGCAAGGCCGTCCGCATGATCGTGGACGAGGACCTGGCCGACCACATCGACCTCAACTTCGGCTGCCCGGTCCCCAAGGTCACCCGCAAGGGCGGCGGCTCCGCCCTGCCGTACAAGCGCAACCTGCTGCGCTCGATCCTGCGCGAGGCCGTGGGCAACGCCGGGGCGCTGCCGGTGACCATGAAGATGCGCAAGGGCATCGACGACGAGCACATGACCTACCTCGACGCCGGCCGCATCGCCGTCGAGGAGGGCGTGACCGCCATCGCCCTGCACGGCCGCACCGCCGCCCAGCACTACGGCGGCACCGCCGACTGGGAGGCCATCGCCCGGCTGAAGGAGGCCGTCCCCGAGATCCCGGTGCTCGGAAATGGCGACATCTGGTCGGCGGAGGACGCCGTGCGGATGATGCGCGAGACCGGCTGCGACGGCGTCGTGGTCGGCCGCGGCTGCCTGGGCCGGCCCTGGCTCTTCGGCGACCTCGTGGCCGCCTTCGACCCCGCGGGCCCCGGCGCCCCGGCGGCGCCCGGCCTGCGTGCCGTGGCGAAGGTGATGCTGCGCCACGCCGAGCTGCTGGGCCAGTGGCTGGAGAGCGAGGAGCGCGGCGTCATCGACTTCCGCAAGCACGTGGCCTGGTACACCAAGGGCTTCTCGATCGGCTCGGAGCTGCGCAAGAAGCTGGCGATCGCCTCCTCGCTGGCCGAGCTGGACGCTCTTTTGAGCGAGCTCGACCTGGACCAGCCCTGGCCGGCCGGCGCGGACGGTCCCCGGGGCCGTACCTCGGGCCGCAACCGCGTGGTGCTCCCGGACGGCTGGCTCGACGATCCGTACGCGTGCGCGGTCGTCGGAGCGGACGCCGAACTTGACACTTCCGGGGGATGACGGGGGTCGGAGAGGGCGTGATTCTCGCCACCTCTGATCAGGGTCCCGCTCAGATGAGCATTTGAGGGTGGGTTACACCTCTCCAAGGGTGGCACTGCGTGCCACCCTTGTTGTGTTCACCTCTTGTTTTCAGCCGACCTCAATTCTCGACACAGTGTGGTGCTTCGAGTGTTTTCCGTGAGGTTGCCTTCAAGATGTGAAGGCGGTCGGCGGGCGGTCGATTCGGCCATGTCACTTTCGATCTGCTGGCAGACGGGTCGATGTGCCCATGGTTCGCTCAAGTGGACCTCCTCAGATGCCTTCGATCTGGGTACGCTCCCCGCCGTCAGGGCAGCCCTCCCCACCTGCATCCGGGAGGCACCAGTGAGGAGTCGAGTCCCGTGCCGGTAAACGAAGATCGCCAGAAGTTCGTCTACGACTTCACCGAGGGCAACAAGGACCTCAAGGACCTGCTCGGCGGGAAGGGCGCCAACCTCGCCGAGATGACCAACCTCGGTCTCCCCGTCCCTCCGGGCTTCACCATCACCACCGAGGCCTGCAAGGTCTACCTGGAGAGCGGCACCGAGCCCGCCGCGATGCGCGACGAGGTCACGGCGCACCTGGAGGCCCTCGAGGCCGGGATGGGCAAGAAGCTCGGCCAGGCCGACAACCCCCTGCTGGTCTCCGTCCGTTCGGGCGCCAAGTTCTCCATGCCCGGCATGATGGACACCGTCCTGAACATCGGCCTCTCCGACGAGTCCGTGGGCGGGCTCGCGGCCCAGGCCGGCGACGAGCGGTTCGCGTGGGACTCCTACCGCCGCCTCATCCAGATGTTCGGCAAGACCGTGCTGGGTGTCGACGGCGACCTCTTCGAGGAGGCGCTGGAGGAGGCCAAGCGGGCCAAGGGCGTCGTCACCGACGTCGAGCTCGGAGCCGCCGATCTGCGCACGCTGGTCGGGGAGTTCAAGGACATCGTCGCCAAGGAGACCGGCCGGGACTTCCCGCAGGACCCCCGCGAGCAGATGGACCTGGCCATAAGGGCGGTCTTCGACTCCTGGAACGGCGAGCGGGCCAAGCTCTACCGCCGCCAGGAGCGCATCCCCGGCGACCTGGGCACGGCCGTCAACATCTGCTCGATGGTCTTCGGCAACCTCGGCCCCGACTCGGGCACCGGCGTCGCCTTCACCCGCGACCCCGCCAGCGGTCACCAGGGCGTCTACGGCGACTACCTGCAGAACGCCCAGGGCGAGGACGTCGTCGCCGGCATCCGCAACACCATGCCGCTGGCCGAGCTGGAGCGCATCGACAAGGCCTCCTACGACCAGCTGATGCAGATCATGGAGACGCTCGAGACGCACTACAAGGACCTGTGCGACATCGAGTTCACCATCGAGCGCGGCAAGCTGTGGATGCTGCAGACCCGCATCGGCAAGCGCACCGCGGGCGCGGCCTTCCGGATCGCCACGCAACTCGTCGACCAGGGCCTGATCGACGAGGCCGAGGCGCTGCAGCGCGTCACCGGCGCGCAGTTGGCGCAGCTGATGTTCCCGCGGTTTGACGAGAAGGCGAAGACCGAGCTGCTCGGCCGGGGCATCGCCGCCTCGCCGGGTGCCGCGGTCGGCAAGGCGGTCTTCGACTCGTACACCGCTGTCAAGTGGTCGCGTTCGGGCGAGAAGGTCATCCTCATCCGCCGCGAGACCAACCCCGACGACCTCAACGGCATGATCGCCGCCGAGGGCATCCTCACCTCGCGCGGCGGCAAGACCTCGCACGCCGCCGTCGTCGCCCGCGGCATGGGCAAGACCTGCGTCTGCGGCGCCGAGGAGCTCGAAGTCGACACCAAGCAGCGGAAGATGACCGCTCCGGGCGGGATCGTCATCGAGGAGGGCGACGTCGTCTCCATCGACGGCTCCTCCGGCAAGGTCTACCTCGGCGAGGTCCCCGTCGTGCCGTCCCCCGTCGTCGAGTACTTCGAGGGCCGCATGCACGCCGGCGCCGACGACGCGGACGAACTCGTCCAGGCCGTGCACCGGATGATGGCCTACGCCGACCGCATGCGCCGGCTGCGCGTCCGCGCCAACGCCGACAACGCCGAGGACGCCGCGCGCGCCCGCCGCTTCGGCGCCCAGGGCATCGGCCTGTGCCGCACCGAGCACATGTTCCTCGGCGAGCGCCGCGAGATGGTCGAGCGGCTGATCCTGGCCGACACCGAGGCCGAGCGCGACGAGGCCCTCGGCGCCCTGCTGCCGCTGCAGAAGGCCGACTTCGTCGAGCTCTTCGAGGCGATGGACGGACTTCCGGTCACCGTGCGCCTGCTGGACCCGCCGCTGCACGAGTTCCTGCCGGACATCACCGAGCTGTCCGTGCGCGTCGCACTCGCCGAGGCCCGGCAGGAGGCGCACGAGAACGACCTGCGCCTGCTGCAGGCCGTGCACAAGCTGCACGAGCAGAACCCGATGCTGGGCCTGCGCGGCGTCCGGCTCGGCCTGGTCATCCCCGGCCTGTTCGCCATGCAGGTACGGGCCATCGCCGAGGCCGCGGCCGAGCGGCAGGGCGCCAAGGGCGACCCGCGCGCCGAGATCATGATCCCGCTCGTGGGCACCGTCCAGGAGCTGGAGATCGTCCGTGAGGAGGCCGAGCGCGTCATCGCCGAGGTCGAGCAGGCCACCGGCACCCGGCTCGGGCTCACCCTCGGCACGATGATCGAGCTGCCGCGCGCAGCGCTGACGGCCGGTCAGATCGCCGAGGCGGCCCAGTTCTTCTCGTTCGGCACGAACGACCTCACCCAGACCGTGTGGGGCTTCTCGCGCGACGACGTCGAGGCGAGCTTCTTCACCGCGTACCTGGAGAAGGGCATCTTCGGGGTCAGCCCGTTCGAGACCATCGACAAGGACGGCGTGGGCTCGCTCGTCCGCGCGGCCGCCGAGGCGGGGCGGGCCACGCGGCCCGACCTCAAGCTGGGCGTGTGCGGCGAGCACGGCGGCGACCCGGAGTCGGTGCACTTCTTCCACGAGGTGGGGCTGGACTACGTCTCCTGCTCGCCGTTCCGCATCCCGGTGGCGCGGCTGGAGGCGGGGCGCGCGGCCGCAGCCTCCGGCGGCAGCGACAGCCGCTGACGGTTCGCCGCCGATCTGTGGGCAGGCGTTCCGCACGGCGGAACGGGTGGGCACAGAGCGGCCACCGGGCCGCACCCGGGCAACGACCGGTGCTCCGCACCGGGGCTCAGGCGGGGCGGTTGCTCGCCGTCGTCGGCGGTTGTGCCCACCCGTTCCGCCCTGCAGAACGCCTGCCCACAACCGCGGCCGTCGGCCTGCCTGAGCACGCGGGCGGCAGCCCGCAGCCGTGGAGCGGGGTAACCCGCACGTAACGCCGCCGGCACCCCAGGGCACCCCGCCCCGGCTCGCCGCATGGCGAAGGGGCGGCGCCCGTGCGGGAGCGCCGCCCCTCTTTACTCCCCCACCGGGAGTTGTTGCCGCCCGCATCGGCTCGGGCGGCAACTCGCATACTCAGCGGCCGCTTATTCGCTCGCCACCCCCCACGGGAACGAGCGGGGGCGGCCCCGAGTGCGTGAATAGCATTTCGCTTGTGCGATGTTCGCCGCGAGTCCTTTCAACTGTGGCCAAAAGGGCGTGGTAACGGCGCGTATCGGTGTGCATACTCAGTGAGCGGGGGGTGGTTGCGGATGTCTCATGTGGGGGTTTGGTGCTGCGTGTCCATTTCACTGGACTCGATCTGGCCCGGTTGCGCCTGGCCGGAGACCCGGACGTACTCTGGGAAACCGTTCTGAGCCTGCACCGCCTCAGGGACAAGCAAGGCGAATCGATCTACGGCGATTGGCGCTCGGAAACCCGCGCGCGGTTGAATGGTGAAACGCGTCTGCTGGCCCCGCTGGTTCCGTCCCGGGGCTATTTCCCGGACTTCCTGACGCCCCCCGAAGCGCTGGACGGACTGGAGTCCGGCATCGCCGCGCTGCGGGCCACTCCGGCCGACCGGGTCCACGAGGAGCTGTCCCGGCTGTCCACGGTGCGCACGCTGCCCGCTTGGATACGATCGCTCGGCGAGGGCGACGCCCGCGCGTTCGGCAAGCTGATCGGCGCGCTCCACACCTATCACGAGGCCGCCATCGCACCCTACTGGGCGCACATCCAGGCGCGCATAGAGGCCGACCGGGCCGTGCGCGGCCGTGCGTTGCTGGACGGCGGGGCGGATGCGCTGCTCTCCTCGCTGCCGCCCACGATGCGCTGGCGGGCGCCGGTCCTGGAGGCCGACTACCCGGTCGACCGCGATCTGTATCTCAACGGCCGTGGCCTGCTGCTGGTCCCGTCGTTCTTCTGCCGGCGCACGCCCGTCGCCCTGCAGAACCCGGACCTCACCCCCGTCCTGGTCTATCCCGCCCGGCACATGTCGGAGCCGTCGCAGTGCGTGCAGTCCCCGCCGCGCTCGCTGGGCAAGCTGGTCGGCCACACCCGCTCCGCGGTCCTGGGTTCGATCGGGGGCGGCTGCACGACCAGTGAACTCGCCCGCAGAGTGGGGGTGTCGGCGGCCTCGGCCAGCCAGCACGCCGGGGTGCTGCGCGAGGCCGGGCTCGTGCTGACCCTGCGGCACGGGAGTGCCGTGCTGCACACGCTGACCCCGCTCGGTGCGGCGTTATTGCGCGGCGGTCACCGCGGCCCGCAGCCCTCCCGGGGGCAGACCTCGCTGGCGGAACGTTCCACCCAGGTCACCCTGTAGCCCGGCGCGGCTCGGTGCAGCCCGGTGCGGCTCCGGCCGGATCAGAACGCGGGTTCGAGGCCTCGTATACGCTGACCGCGTCTGAACTGCAGGAACGGAGCACGCCGCCATGTCTTCCGCCCCGGATGTCACGGTCATCGTCGCCGCCTACAACGCCATGCCGTACGTGACCGGCAGTGTCACGTCCGTCCTGCGGCAGAGTCTGGGCGCCGGCCGCATCGAACTGATCGCGGTCGACGACGGCTCGACGGACGGCACGGGGGAGGAGCTGGACCGCCTGGCGGCCGGGGCGCCCGGGATGCAGGTGGTCCACCAGCCGAACTCGGGCGGTCCCGCCGGCCCGCGCAACCTGGGCCTGGAGCGGGCCACGGGCCGCTACGTCTTCTTCCTCGACGCGGACGACCGCCTCGGCCCGGAGGCGCTGGAGCGCATGGTCGCCGCCGCCGACGAGAACGGTTCGGACGTCGTCCTGGGCCGGATCGTGGGGGAGGGCGGCCGCCGCGCCCCGCGCTCGATGTTCGGCCGGAACCAGCCACGTACGGACGTCTTCGCCTCACGCGTGTACTGGACGCTCAACCCGATGAAGCTCTTCCGGCGCGAGCTGGTCGAGCGGCTCGGGCTGCGCTTCGACACCGGCCTGTCCATAGGCGAGGACCAGCCGTTCACGGCCACGGCCTACCTGGAGGCCGCCGCGATCTCGGTGGTGGCCGACCACGACTGCCTGTACTGGGTCGCACGCGAGGACGGCAACAACATCACCGCGCAGCCGCACGGCACCCGGATGCGGATGGATCTGTTCCGGCGGATGACGCAGCTCGTCGCGGAGCACGTGGAGCCCGGCCCCCGGCGGGACGTGCTCATGCACCGGCACTTCGCCGTGGAGCTGCGCGACGCCGTGCTGCAGTGGTGCCGTGAGCCGCACCGCGACGTCCAGACGAAGCTGCTGGCCGAGCTGGGCGACCTGATCGCGCCGTACTACGGGGAAGGGCTGGCGGCCCGCCTCCCGGCGGTCGTGCGGCTGCGCTGCCACCTGATCCGACGGGGCCTGCTGGACGAGCTGTTGACGCTGGTGCGGTGGGAACTGGACCGGGGCGCGGCGAGTTACGGCATAACGACCGTGGCCGCGACGGCCGACGAGGAGGAGCTCCTCGTCGAGGACGGGCGCGCGTACGCCCGTTACCCGTACTTCCGCGACTCCACCCTGAACATCCCCGACGACTGCTACGACATCACCTCCGAGCTGCGCGTCCGCCACGAGGTCGCGTCCGCCGCCCTCGGCCTGGGCGGACTGCGCCTGACGGGTCACGCGTCCGTCGACCGCATACCCGCCGCCGGGACGACGGCCGTCCTGGTCCTGCGCAGGCGCGGGTCCGGGGATGAGCGCCGCTTCCCGGTGCACGGGACGGACGGGGCCTTCGACGTCACGGCCGACGGCGCGTCGCTGCCGACGGGCCTGTGGGACATCTCCCTGACGGTCGACGCGGCGGGCGTCGCCAAGGAGGCTCGCCTGGGCAGCCGCCGGGCGGAGTCGGTGACGGCGAGGACGACGACGGTGGTGACCGCGCAGGGCACGGCGGTCGCGCTCTATACGACGAAGCCGTACGGAAACCTCACGCTGGACGTGGGGGAGACGCGGCACGGGGTGCCGCCGCACTTGGGGGTGGCGGATGTTGCCTGGGCCCCCGCAGGGCCCGCCACTCTCGCCGTGAACGTCCGCTGCACGCTGGCCGGTTGGCCGGCCGGCGCCCTGGCGATACGGGCCGAGGGCCCGGGCGGCGCGGAGCTGACGGCTCCGGTGGACGGGGGCACGGCGCTGCTCCCGCTCGCGGAGGCGGGGGAGTGGCGGATAACCGTGCGGTTGGCCGCGGGAGACGGTGAGTGGACCGTCCCTGTACCGCGCCGGCCGGGGCTCGGTACTGCGCGCTGGCGGTGGCGCGGCCTGCCGTGGTACGCCAAGCCGCTTGCCGGGCGGGACGTGTTGACCCTGCGGGTCGGGCGGGTGGACTTGTGGAAGGCGGTACGGGGACGGTTGGGGCTGCGCTGAGCGCCCTGTAAGGGGCGCGGGGCTGTATCGATTTGCGGCTCCGCCGCGTGGGCGCGACCAGCCACCGCCGGCCTGCAGCCGACGCACCACCCCAGGGGTCCGGGGCGAAGCCCCGGGACCTCGGCTGCGGGCGCGTCG
>NZ_JBSFWU010000075.1:0-39827 GCF_053594995.1 Streptomyces sp. NPDC002536 | reverse complement strand
CGCGCCGTCCACGTCGGGCTGCGCCATGATCGCCGCGATGTTGCCGGACTTGACGGAGCCGCCGTACTGGATGCGGATCTTGTCGGCCGTGTCCGCTGAAAGTCCCGGCTCTCGGCGAACCGCTTCAGCTCCGCCGCCCGCACCGTCGCGAACGGATGGCTGCGCGGCAGCACGTTCATGATCTTCAGCACCGAGTCGCGCAGGTCGCCGCCGCGCTCGTACTCCTCGGCCTGGGCGAGGAACGCGTCCACGTTCATCTGGTGCAGATGGTTGCCGCCGGCCATCTTCATCAGGCCCCGCATCGACGCCTGCAGGTCCTGGCCGGCCAGCAGGCCCGCCCGGTCCGCCGAGAGCTCGGACTTGCGGAACCACTCGCGCAGCGCCGTCACGATGGCCATCACCGCGATGTTGCCCAGCGGGATCCAGGCGACCTTGAGCGCCATGTTCGTCAGGAACAGCAGGATCGTGCGGTAGACCGCGTGCCCGGACAGCGCATGGCCCGTCTCGTGCCCGACGACGGCCCGCATCTCCTCCTCGTCCAGCAACTCCACCAGGCCCGTGGTCACCACGATGATCGGCTCGTCCAGGCCGATGCACATCGCATTGGGCTGCGGGTCCTGGGTGACGTACATCGGCGGGAGCGCGGGGACGTCCAGCACCGCACACGCGTCGACCAGCATCGCGTGCAGGTGCGGGAACTGCTGCTCGCTCACCCGCACCGAGTCCGACAGGTACAGCAGCCGCAGGCTGCGCTCGGGGAGCAGCCCGCTCAGCGCCTTGAAGACCGTGTCGAAACCGCTGAGCTTGCGCAGGGCCACCAGGGCCGAGCGGTCCGCCGGATGCTCGTACGCACGCGAGGAGATGTCCGGGAAGCGCCTGCGCTCCCGTGCGGGCTCGGTGTTGTGGTCGAAACCTTCGTCACTCATCGCGACCCCCTCGGTGGGCTGCTGCACGGCCCGTCCCCCGGCTGAGGACCCCAGCCTAGGCCGTGACTCGGACATGGCTACCGTGGAGGCATGTCCCTCATCAATGGTTTCACCGCGCACCCGGCTTTCCCAGCGCTGCTGGCCGTCTCCAAGGAGGACGTGGGCCCCGGCCCCGTCCTGCGCACGGTCCTGCTCGTCGGCCTGATCGGCGTCCCGCTGACCGCCTGGTTCCTGCTGCGCGGCTACCGCAAGAAGGACTGACCGCGGACGGCCGCGCGCGGACTTGGCGGAGTCGGCGTGAAGTTGGCGTAAGGGCCCGCATACGATGTGGCAGAAGTCTCCACCCGACCACGTCACCGGATAGGTCCTGCTGCCGATGTTCATCGCCACTGCCCACTCAGCCCTGGTCTCCCTCGCCTCCGAGGGCGAGCACGTGGACACCCACAAGAGCATCAGCCCCTACATGACCGGCGGCGCCGCCCTGGTCATCCTGCTGCTCCTGCTCTGGATCACCACCCGCTTCAACCGCGACCGCTGACCCACCGGTCCCTGAGGGCGGGGCCCCGAGCCGTGCCCAGTAGGGTCTGCACGCATGGAAGAGCAGACAGAGCCCGTGAAGCGGCGGCTCGGCGTGATGGGCGGAACGTTCGACCCCATCCACCACGGCCACCTGGTCGCCGCCAGCGAGGTGGCAGCGAAGTTCCACCTGGACGAGGTGGTCTTCGTACCGACCGGGGAGCCGTGGCAGAAGAGCCACCGGAAGGTCTCCCCGGCCGAGGACCGCTACCTGATGACGGTGATCGCCACTGCGTCGAACCCGCAGTTCTCGGTCAGCCGCATCGACATCGACCGCGGCGGTCCCACCTACACCGTGGACACCCTGCGCGAGCTGCGGTCGCTCAACGAGAACGCCGACCTGTTCTTCATCACCGGCGCCGATGCCCTGGCGCAGATCCTCACCTGGCGGGACACCGACGAGCTCTTCTCGTTCGCCCACTTCATCGGGGTCACCAGGCCCGGGCACATACTGGCCAACCCCGGCCTGCCCGAGGACCGGGTCTCCTTCGTGGAGGTCCCGGCACTGGCCATTTCCTCCTCCGACTGCCGGGCGCGCGTGGCCGAGGGCGAACCTGTCTGGTACCTCGTGCCCGACGGTGTGGTGCGCTACATCGACAAGCGCAGGCTGTACCGTCACGACGGCTGAGTCCCGCCGACATCCGGACTCGATGGGCACCGAGGGGCACTGGTGAACGACCGACAGGACCCGTACGCACACGACCCGTACTCCCCCAGCTACCGCTGGGAGGTACCCCCTCAGCAACCACAGGTGTACGGCTACGACGCCTATGGCCAGCCGGTGTACCGGCCTGATGCGCCGGAGCGCGTGTACGACGTCTACGGTCAGCCGCTCCAGCAGGCTCAGCCGCAGCAGCAGTCCTACGGCTACGACCCGTACGGCCGGCCCGTTCAGCAGCAGTCCTACGACCCGTACCAGGCGCAGCAGCAGCACACACAGCAGCCTCAGCCCGCCGCCCCGTCCGTGCAGCAGGCCGAGCAGGAGTGGATCCCCCGCCAGTCGGGTCCGCCCGCTCCCGAGGAGCCGCAGGCACCGGCCGCCCAGGCCGTCGCCCCGACCGTTGTCCCGGCCGCGGAGAAGATTCCCGAACCCCGCCAGGCGCCGGACTACCGCACCGAGCAGTTCTCCTTCATCGAGGAGCCGGACGAGGACTCCGAAGACGTCATCGACTGGCTCAAGTTCAGCGAGAGTCGCACCGAACGGCGTGACGAGCGTAAGCGCAAGGGACGCAACCGTGTGATCGCCCTTGTCGTGTTGATGGTGCTCGCCGTCGGCGCGGCGGTCGGCTGGTTCCTGCTGTCGGACTCCGGAGGGAAGAAGGGCTCCGGGGCGTCGGGCGGAGCGCAGCAGCGCGATGTGATCGTCGTGCACCTGAAGGAGACCAAGGGCGGCGGCAGTTCGACGGCCCTGCTGGTCGACAATGCGGGCAGCAAGAAGGGCACGACCGTCCTGCTGCCCAACTCCCTGGTCGTGGCGAAGGACGGCGGCGGGGCGACGACCCTGGGCAAGTCCGTCCAGGATGCCGGCACCGGCGGCACCCGTGACGCCCTCAACACCCTGCTCGGTGGGGGCGTCAAGGGCAGCTGGCGGCTGGACACCCCGTACCTGGAGAACCTGGTCCAGCTGGTCGGCGGCATCACCGTGGACGCCGACGCCACCGTGCCGGGTGCCGCGTCGGGCGACCGTCCGGTCGTCTCCCAGGGCAAGGGGCAGAGCCTCAACGGGCAGGCCGCTGTGGCCTACGCCACCTACCGTGCGGACGGCGAGGACCCGAACCGTCAGCTGACCCGTTTCGGACAGGTCATGCAGGGCGTGCTGAAGAAGATCTCCACCGACCCGGACGCGGCCACCACGACCGTCGAGTCGCTCGCCCAGATCCCCGACCCGTCGCTGTCCGTCAAGCAGCTCGGCGCCTCCCTCGCCGGGCTCGCGACGCGGGCCAAGGCCGGCTCCTACGACACCCGGCTGCTGCCCGTGCAGCAGGACGGGACGCTCGCCGACAAGAGCGCCGATGTGGTCAAGGACGTGCTCGGCGGCACGGTGAAGAACGCCGACAAGAACGCCGCACCGCGGGTGAGTGTGAAGGACGCCACAGGCGGCAAGAGCGGAGCCGCCGCGGCACAGGTCGCTCTCGCCAACGGCGGCTACACCTACGTCGACGGCGGCCGGGCCGGTGCCGCGGAGGCCGCGTCCTCCGTGACGTACACGGACGACCTGCGTGCCGGGGAGGCCAAGGAGGTCGCCAAGACCCTGGGCCTGCCGGACGGCGCGGTGAAGAAGGGCGGCAGCGCGGGCACCGCGGACATCGCCGTGGTGCTGGGCAAGGATTACAAGGCCGGGTCCTGAGCACGGGCCGTTCCGGGAGCGGCGAGAGGACCGGCGGGAAAACGTCAGGAGGGCTGTCGCCGGGTCGTGAGACCCTTGAGGCGTACTGACCCTCTTGACCGAAAGCATGGCTTGTGACCGCCACGGACCGCTCCATCGAGCTCATCCAGGCCGCCGCCCAGGCGGCCGCCGACAAGCTCGCGCACGACATCATCGCGTACGACGTCAGCGACGTGCTGTCGATCACCGACGCCTTCCTGCTGGCCTCGGCCCCCAACGACCGCCAGGTCAAGTCGATCGTCGACGAGATCGAGGAGCGGCTGCTGAAGGACCTGGGCGCCAAGCCGGTCCGCCGCGAGGGCGACCGTGACGCCCGCTGGGTGCTGCTCGACTACGTCGACATCGTGGTGCACGTGCAGCACAGCGAGGAGCGCGTCTACTACGCGCTGGAGCGCCTGTGGAAGGACTGCCCGGAGATCGAGCTGCCGGCCGACGCCGCCGCGACCCGCGGCAAGGGCGAGGAGCTCGCCCGCGCGCAGGCCGCCGAGGCCGGTGCGGACGGTGAGCTGAGCTGAACGGCAGCCGGGGCGGCCGGGGCCGTCGCATCGTCCTGTGGCGCCACGGTCAGACGGCGTGGAACCTGGAGCGCCGCTTCCAGGGCTCCACGGACATCGAGCTGACCGGCACCGGCGTGGCCCAGGCGCGCCGGGCCGCCCGGCTGCTGGCCGCGCTGGGGCCGGACGCGATCATCGCCTCCGACCTCGTCCGCGCCCGGAACACCGCCGCCGAGCTGTCGGCCGTCACGGGCCACGATGTCGTCCACGACGCCGCGCTGCGCGAGACCTACGCGGGCGTGTGGCAGGGCCTCACGCACGACGAGATCATCGAGCGGTACGGCGCGGAGTACGCGGCGTGGAAGCGCGGTGAGCCCGTCCGGCGCGGCGGCGGTGAGCTGGAGACCGAGGTCGCCGACCGGGCCGCCCCGGTCGTCCTCGCGCACGCCGACAAGCTGCCCGACGGCGGCACGCTCGTGGTCGTCAGCCACGGCGGCACGATCCGCACCACCATCGGCCGGCTGCTCGGCCTGCCGTCGCACTCCTGGGAGTCGCTCGGCGGCCTGACGAACTGCTGCTGGTCCGTGCTGGGCGAGGGCGCCCGCGGCTGGCGGCTGCTGGAGCACAACGCCGGGACGCTGCCCGAGCCGGTGCTCGGCGACGACGACTGACCGCCCCGCCGAGCCCGATTTCCCATCCGGGCAGGTGGCAGGCTAAAGTTCTTCTTGTTCGCGGGGAACGCGGGGGAAAGCCCCGGAAGATCCGAGAACAGCGGGGCTATAGCTCAGTTGGTAGAGCGCCTGCATGGCATGCAGGAGGTCAGGAGTTCAATTCTCCTTAGCTCCACAGAACAGATGATCCCGTCTCCCGGTCACCGGGGGGCGGGATTGTTGCTGTTCCCGGGGGCTGCCGTGGCAGAATCGGGCGTCCGGGGCCGGACGGGGCTGAAGGGGAGGGAACGGGCTGACCCATGGGTGCTCACAGCCGGAAGTGCGACTGGTGCGGCAGCGGGACGCCGATCGTGCGCGACATGGAACCGCTCAACTCCGCTTACCAGTACTGGTGCGTGGAGTGCGCGCGGGCGCTGATCATAAAGGGCGACCCCATCGAGACCTACCGTGAACTCGAGGGCGAACCGATCTACGGGCGGCTGCTCGACGAGCACTGCACCCTCAAACGCTTCTACTCCTTCGCCACGGCCTGACGGGCAAAACGGACAAATAGCGCCTCCCGTCAACCGATTTGGCGGATGGGGGGGAGGGCCGTGTAATGTAATCCATGTCGCCAGGGAGACCGCAAGGGAAACCGGGCAAGAAAACAAAACAAGGGGCTATAGCTCAGTTGGTAGAGCGCCTGCATGGCATGCAGGAGGTCAGGAGTTCAATTCTCCTTAGCTCCACAGAGGTTGAGAGGGTCGTCCGCTATGGACGGCCCTCTCACCGTTTTCCGGCCGCCGGGCCCTCCAGTCGCAGCGCCAGTGCCGGACAGCGGCGCACGGCCCGCTGCGCGCGCACCCGCAGGTGCGCGGGCACGGCGGTGTCCGCGAGCGACGGATAGCCGTCCGGGCCGAGCCGTACGAGCTGGGGCAGCAGGTCCGCGCACAGGCCGTGCCCCTCGCACAGCGTCCAGTCCACCGCCAGCCGCTCCCCGGCCGCGGGCGCCGGTCCGGCGGCCTGCGGCAGGGGCAGCACGCCCGCCGTGCCGCGCCCGCAGCCGCCGCCCAGGACGTGCGCCGCCAGATCGTCCGTGAAGGCCGCCAGGGAGCTCAGGACGAAGCGGGCCGCCCCGTCGGGGTGCCCGCAGGCCCCGCGCCCGTGCACGGCCCGTGCCGCGTCCCGTACGGCCTCCAGGGCGCTCTGCCCGCCGCCCGCCAGGACGTCCGCCAGCGCCCCCGCCAGCGACGGCAGTCCGAGCCGGCACGGCCCGCACTGCCCGGCGGACTCCGCGGCCAGCCAGTGGGCCACCCGTACCGTCTCGCCCAGCGGGCAGGTCGCGGCGGGCAGCGGCAGCACGGCGCCCGCGCCCGGGGTCTCGTACGACAGGACGGCGCCGGCCACGCGCTCCGCGTCGAGCCAGAGCCCGTGATAGCCGCCGACCAGCACCCCCTGCGGCACCGGTTCGGCGCCGCACTGCTGCAGGACGTACGGCAGTGCCACCCCGTCCGGGGCCTCCACCACGCGCGGCTGCGGGACGGCGCCGGAGACGGTGAGCAGGAGCGTGCCGAGCGCTCCGCGGCGGGCGGCGAGGGCGAGTTGGGCGAAGGTCTCGGTGTTGGACAGCAATGTCGGGGCGCCGCCCAGCCCCTGCTCGGCGGCGTGCACACGGCGGCCCGGCGGCCGCGCGGGGCCGCCGTCCGCGGCGCGCAGCAGGGCGGAGGACTCGCCGGAGACCATGCGCTCCGGGAGGCGCACGACGCGGGCGCGCAGGGTGCGCCCGCGCCGGTCGGCCAGGCCACGCTCGGCCAGGGCGTCCCGCACGGACGCCTCCGCGTCGTCCCGGGTCACCCCGACCACGAGCGTGCGGGCCCCCAGGGCCTCGGCGGCCAGCAGAGCGCCGTCCAGCACCAGGTGCGGGGCGCGGCGCAGCAGGACCGCGTCCTTGCGGCAGGCGGGTTCGCCCTCGCAGCCGTTGACGACGACGGCGGGTACGCCTCTGCCGATCGCGCGCAGCTTCCGGGCGAACGGGAAGCCGGCGCCGCCGCGGCCGCACAGGGCGGTCGCCTCGGCGAGGGAGACGAGCTCTGCCGCGCTCAACCGGGGGGCGGAGCCGTGTACGGCGAGGTGCGCTCGGCGGTCGAGCCGGGCGTGGTCGTCGAATCCGGCGGTGAGCCGGGGTTCGCCGAGGGCGAGGGTGTCGGGCAAGGCGGTCATGACAGTGACCGCCGGGCGTGGGCACCGGTTTGGGCGCGGGCCAATTCAGCCTGGCCTGGGGGCATCTCCCGGCGGTGGCCGGGGGAGTGTGAGGCCGGGCGGCGGAGCCGCGATACGGGGGTTCGGGGGCGGAGCCCCCGAGAGACGGTGAAAGGGCGGGGCCGGGGTATCCCTCTACGCCCCCGCGGAACCCTCCCCCGCATCACCAACGCCCCCAACACCCCCGTCACGCACACCGCGTAGCAGGCCGTCACCCAACCCGCAGGTGCGCGGCCTGCGTTCAGGCCGTGTAGCAGTGCCGCGCACCAGGACACGTACGCGCACGCGTGCACCGCGCGCCACCTGCGGGCCGCCGCCCGCCCCCGCCCGGCAAGGGCGCCCCGCAGCACCCCGGTTGCCACTGCCAGCACCATCAGGTGGGCCGCAACCGCTCCCAGCCCGATCAGCACCCCGCCGGAGACGAACGGCAACAGTGCCGCCTCCGCCGACACATGCGACTCGGCGACCTTGACGCCGATGTGCACCAGGAGAAAGCCCAGTGCACACGTACCGGTGGCCCGGTGCACGGCCTGGGCGAGCAACCGGCCGCGCGGTCCCATGAGCCACCGGTCGGCGGCGACGAGCCCCCAGGCGACGGTCGCGGTCAGCGAGACCAGGGTGAGCACGCCGGGGGTCCGGTCGAGCAGCCCGGGGAATCCTTGGAGGTCCATGGCCCGGCACGCTAGGCGCCGTCCCGCGCCGTCGGTCCGCTTTGCGCAACCTCGGTGCGCACGCCCGTACTACTGCTAGCGTCGGTCCGTTCGGGCCGCGTTCGGTATCTGCATTACCAACAAACCGCCCATAAACGGTTTTTGAATCCACGGCGCCCCTTGTTCCTCGAAACTTCCTTGACCTCTTCTTGGCGAACTCATGTCCCATGGATGAACAGTTCATCGAAAGAGTGACGCCACACACGACGATTGCGACGACTCGCATCGCAGGGGGTTTCTTTGAGAACAAGCCGTTCCAGAGCGCGTGCCGGACTGTCCCTGACCGCAGCGCTGCCGCTGGTCGCCGGAGCCCTGACGCTCGGCGTACCGGCCGCTCACGCCGACTCCGGTCCGCACGACCGCCACGCACTGGTGGGCACCAAGCCGCAGTGGGCCACTGACCAGGCCGACCGCGGTACCACTGCCGCCTCGAACGACGTCACCGCCCGCGTCTACCTGGCGGGCCGGGACGCGAAGGGCCTGGCGGACTACGCCCGGGCCGTCTCCGACCCCAAGTCCGCTTCGTACGGCAAGTACTTGACGGCGAAGCAGGCCAAGGAGCGCTTCGGCGCGACCAAGGGGCAGATAGCCCAGGTCACCGCGTGGCTGAAGTCCTCCGGCCTCACGGTGACCGGCACCACCGACCACTACGTCACCGTCAGCGGTGACGCCGCCGCGGCCAAGAAGGCCTTCGGCGCCGAGCTCCACAACTACGTCAAGGACGGCAAGACCTACCACGCCCCGGCGAAGACGGCCTCCGTCCCCGCCGACCTGGGCAACGCCGTTCTGACCGTCGTGGGCCTCAACAACGCCCCGCGTCTGGCCCACCGCAACGACACCCTGCCCGGTCCGGGTGCCGGCTTCCGCAACGCGGGCCCGTTCTCCACCTACTACGGCTCGAAGGTCAACACCGACCTGCCGTCCGCCTACGGCGGCAAGGCGCCGTACGCCATCAAGGGCTACACGGGCAAGCAGCTGCGTGCCGTGTACGGTGCGAAGAACTACACCGGCAAGAACGTCACCATCGCGATCACCGACGCGTTCGCGTCGCCGACCATCGCGAAGGACGCCGCCGAGTACGCCAAGCGCAACGGTGACAAGGCCTACCGCAAGGGCCAGCTGTCGCAGGTGCTGCCCTCCGACTGGTCGCACACCGCACCCAACGAGTGCGACGCGTCCGGCTGGTACGGCGAGGAGACCCTGGACGTCGAGGCCGCGCACGCCGTGGCGCCGGACGCCGACATCGTCTACGTCGGCGGCAAGTCCTGCATGGACGACGACCTGATCGACTCCCTGCACAAGGTCGTCGACAACCGCCTGGCCGACATCGTCTCCAACTCCTGGGGCGACGTGGAGGCCAACGAGTCCCCGGACGTGGCGGCCGCCTACGACCAGCTCTTCCAGCAGGGCGCCGTCGAGGGCATCGGCTTCTACTTCTCCTCCGGTGACGACGGCGACAACGTCGCCAAGCACGGTGCGAAGACCGTCGACTCGCCGGCCAACTCCCCGTGGGTCACCACCGTCGGCGGCACCTCGCTCGCCGTCGGCAAGGGCGACAAGTACCTGTGGGAGACCGGCTGGGGCACGCACAAGGCCCCGCTGTCGAAGGACAGCCAGAACTGGGACACCTTCCCCGGCACCTTCACCGGTGGCGCGGGCGGCGGCACCAGCACGATCTACGACCAGCCGTTCTACCAGCGCAACGTGGTCCCGGACGCGCTGTCGAAGATCAACGGCACCGCCAAGCCGATGCGCGTCGTGCCGGACATCGCGGCCGTCGCCGACTCCACCACCGGCTTCCTGGTCGGCCAGACCCAGAAGTTCTCCGACGGCACCGTCAAGTACGACGAGTACCGCATCGGCGGCACCTCGCTCGCCGCTCCGGTGATCGCGGGCGTCCAGGCCCTGGCGCAGCAGGCACGCGGCGGCGCGCCGATCGGCTTCGCCAACCCGGGCATCTACGACCGCTTCGGCACCTCCGCCTACCACGACGTCACCGACCACCCGCTCGGCCAGGGCCAGGGCATCGCCAACGTGCGCGTGGACTTCGTCAACGGTGTCGACGCCAAGGGCGGCACGGTCACCTCGCTGCGCAGCTTCGGCGGCGACAGCTCGCTCTCGGCCGGCGTGGGCTACGACAACGTCACCGGTGTCGGCACCCCGGCCGACAACTACGTGACCTCGTACATCCCGCGTTCGCGTCACTGACGCCGGCAGTACCGCGTCACTGATGCGTCATTGATCAGCGCGTCAGGGCCCGCCACCTCGGTGCGGGCCCTGGTGCCGCTGGGGTAACCTGACCGCATGCGTGCCGTACGCCTCCTGCTTAGCGAGCCGCGCTGATCAGCTCCGACCGGTGACCTCCGGTCGGAATCGGCGCGGCGTCCCCTCCTGTGCGAGGGGATTTTTCATTTCCGGGCAGGCAGAGACGACGATCGATGGAGCTTTGAGGACGATGAGCGAGACCACAAACGCCGCCGAGGTGGCTGCGCCGCACCGCTACACGGCCGCGCTGGCCGCTGACATCGAGGCGCGCTGGCAGGACGTCTGGGACGCCGACGGCACCTACGCGGCGCCGAACCCGAGCGGCGAGCTGGCCGGCGACGCGGCCGTCGTGGCGCGGCCCAAGAAGTTCATCATGGACATGTTCCCGTACCCCTCCGGTGCGGGCCTGCACGTCGGTCACCCGCTCGGCTACATCGCCACCGACGTCTACGCGCGCTACCACCGCATGACGGGGCACAACGTCCTGCACACCCTCGGCTTCGACGCCTTCGGCCTGCCCGCCGAGCAGTACGCCGTGCAGACCGGCACCCACCCGCGGGTCTCCACCGAGGCCAACATGGAGAACATGAAGGTCCAGCTGCGGCGGCTGGGCCTGGGCCACGACAAGCGCCGGTCGTTCGCCACGATCGACCCGGAGTACTACAAGTGGACCCAGTGGATCTTCCTGCAGATCTTCAACTCCTGGTACGACGACAGCGCCCGCACGGCGCGTCCGATCGGTGAGCTGATCGCGCAGTTCGAGAGCGGCGAGCGCGAGGTCCCCGGCGGCCGTGCGTGGGGCGAGCTGAGCGCCGTCGAGCGCGACGAGGTGCTGGGCGGATACCGCCTGGCCTACGCGTCGGACGCGCCGGTCAACTGGTGCCCCGGCCTGGGCACGGTGCTGGCCAACGAGGAGGTCACCTCCGACGGCCGCTCCGAGCGCGGCAACTACCCGGTCTTCAAGGCCAAGCTGCGGCAGTGGAACATGCGGATCACCGCCTACGCGGACCGCCTGCTGGACGACCTGGAGCCGCTGGACTGGCCGGAGGCCATCAAGCTGCAGCAGCGCAACTGGATCGGCCGCAGCGAGGGCGCCCGCGTCGACTTCCGGGTGTCCGACGGCCCGGACGCGAAGATCACGGTCTTCACCACCCGCCCGGACACCCTGTTCGGCGCCACCTACATGGTGCTGGCCCCGGAGCACGACCTGATCGACTCCATCGTCCCGGCCGCGTGGCCGGAGGGCACCAAGGAGACGTGGACCGGCGGTGCCGCCACCCCGGCCGAGGCGGTCGCCGCCTACCGCAAGCAGGCGCAGTCCAAGACCGACGTCGAGCGCCAGACCGAGGGCAAGGACAAGACCGGTGTCTTCACCGGTGCGTACGCCGCCAACCCGCTGACCGGTGAGCGCGTCCCCGTCTTCGTCGGCGACTACGTGCTGATGGGCTACGGCACCGGCGCGATCATGGCCGTCCCCGGACAGGACGAGCGCGACTGGGAGTTCGCGTCCGCCTTCGAGCTGCCGATCGTCCGCACCGTGCAGCCGCCCGAGGGCTGGGAGGGCGAGGCCTACACCGGCCAGGGCCCGGCCATCAACTCCGCCAACGACGAGATCGACCTGAACGGCATGCAGGTCGACGAGGCCAAGCGCACCGTCATCGCCCACCTGACCGAGCGCGGCATCGGCGAGGGCACCGTCAACTTCCGTCTGCGCGACTGGCTGTTCAGCCGTCAGCGCTACTGGGGCGAGCCCTTCCCGATCGTCTACGACGAGAACGGCGTCGCCCACGCGCTGCCCGAGTCGATGCTCCCGCTGGAGCTGCCGGAGGTCGAGGACTACTCGCCGCGCACCTTCGACCCGGACGACGCCGACACCTCGCCGGAGACCCCGCTCTCCCGCAACGAGGAGTGGGTCAACGTCACCCTGGACCTGGGCGACGGGCCGAAGCGGTACCGCCGTGAGACCAACACCATGCCCAACTGGGCCGGTTCGTGCTGGTACGAGCTGCGCTACCTGGACCCGCACAACGGCGAGCGCCTGGTCTCCGACGACGCCGAGCGCTACTGGATGGGCCCGCGTGAGGGGCAGCCCCTGGGCGGTGTCGACCTGTACGTCGGCGGTGCCGAGCACGCCGTGCTGCACCTGCTGTACGCCCGCTTCTGGTCCAAGATGCTCTTCGACCTGGGCCACATCTCGTCCTCCGAGCCGTTCCACAAGCTCTTCAACCAGGGCATGATCCAGGCCTACGTCTACCGTGACGCGCGCGGCATCGCCGTGCCCGCGGCGGAGGTCGAGGAGCGCGACGGCGGCGCGTTCTACTACGAGGGCGGCAAGGTCAGCCGGCTGCTCGGCAAGATGGGCAAGTCCCTGAAGAACGCCGTCACGCCGGACGAGATCTGCGCCGAGTACGGTGCGGACACGCTGCGCCTGTACGAGATGGCGATGGGCCCCCTGGACGTCTCGCGTCCCTGGGACACCCGTGCCGTCGTCGGCCAGTACCGCCTGCTGCAGCGCCTGTGGCGCAACGTGGTGGACGAGGCCACCGGCGAGGTCACGGTCGTCGACGCCGAGCCCGACGAGGCGACGCTGCGCGCCCTGCACAAGGCCGTCGACGGCATCGGCCAGGACATGGCGAACCTGCGGTTCAACACCGCCATCGCCAAGTTCACCGAGCTGAACAACTTCGTGACCAAGCTGGACGAGGTCCCGCGGTCCGTCGCCGAGCAGCTGGTGCTGCTCGTCGCCCCGCTGGCCCCGCACATCGCCGAGGAGCTGTGGCGCAGGCTCGGCCACCAGGACTCGGTCGTCCACCGGGACTTCCCGGTCGCCGACCCGGCCTACGTCGTGGACGAGACCGTGACCTGCGTCGTCCAGCTCAAGGGCAAGGTCAAGGCCCGCCTGGAGGTGCCGCCGGCGATCTCCGACGAGGAGCTGGAGAAGGTCGCGCTGGGCGACCCGGCCGTCGTCGCCGCCCTGGGCGGCGCGGAGATCCGCAAGGTCGTCGTGCGGGCGCCGAAGCTGGTGAACATCGTCCCGGCGTAACCGGCTGCGCCAGGGGATAAGGGTTTGTCCCTACGGGCAGGTTGGGGGTTCGAATGGAACCGCCGACCTGCCCGTTGCGTTTACGGTGGAAGCAACGAACTCCGTCCCGAACTCCGACCTCGCTGGGGAGCAAGCATGGTAGCCGCGGCCGCGATCATCGCTGTGATCTGCGCGATCCTCTTCGCCTTCGCAGTGATCGGCACGGTCAGGGCGGTCCGGGCCGTCAAGCGCAGCGTCGACCGCACCGTCACCGAGGCCCGCCGCACCGTCGAGGACACCCGGCTGAAGGCCAAGCAGTACACCCAGCCGGGTGCGGCCGGCGAGGTCGCCCAGCTGCGGCTCTCGCTGCGCACGTCCATGCGGGCCACGCAGGAGGCCCTGCGCACCGGCGTCGTGGAGGACGCCTCCCTGTCGGAGTCGCTGGCCCTCTTCGAGCGCCTGAGCACGCACGGCCGGGAGCTCGAAGAGGACCTCAGGCGCCTGGAGAGCGAGCCGGACAGGGCCCGTATCGCCGCGTGCCTGCCCTCCCTGCGGGAGCGCACGGAGAGCATCACGCAGTCCGCCGACTCGCTGCGGTGGGCCGCGCAGGACAGGGCACGGCAGTTCGCGGACGACGACCTGGCGACGCTGAACGAGCAGATCCGGATGGAGTCCGGTGCGCTGCGGCACTGGGACACGGAACCCGCCGGGAATCCGGCGGAGAAGCCGGCGGGCGCGGCGCCGGAGGCGGGCGGGGCGGCGCCCGGGCCCGGGTCCCGGCGCGCGGCGATCGACGGCGGGAATGCCTGGCGCCAGCCGGGGTATTCCTGGCAGAAGGCCCGGCGGCCGGAAAGCACCACTTGACGATCATGAGGACCCGGGCCGCGCTGCCGCCCGGGCTGCCCGGCGGGTAACCTCCGGAGCATGTCCCGCCATGTCGCGATCATCACCGATTCCACGGCCTACCTGCCGCAGGAGGCGATGGAGCGGAACGGCATCACGGCCGTCCCGCTGACGGTGGTCCTGGGCGACGAGGCGCTCCAGGAGGGCACGGAGATCTCGGCCAGATCGGTCGCCCAGGCCCTGCAGAAACGCAGGCCCGTCACCACGTCGCGCCCCGGCCCCGAGGTCTTCGCCGCCGCCTACCGGGCCGCGGCGCAGGCGGGTGCCGACGGCATCGTCTCCCTCCACCTCTCCGCCGAGTTCTCCGGCACCTACGACGCGGCGGTCCTCGCGGCGCGCGAGGCGCCGGTGCCGGTGCGCGTCGTGGACACCGGCATGGTCGCCATGGCCCTGGGCTTCTGCGCCCTGGCCGCGGCCGAGACGGCCCGGGCGGGCGGCACCCTCGACGAGGCCGTGGCCGCCGCGGAGAAGCGGGCACAGGGCACGGCCGCCTACTTCTACGTCGACACCCTCGACTATCTGCGCCGCGGCGGCCGCATCGGTGCCGCGCAGGCGCTGCTGGGCTCGGCGCTCGCCGTCAAACCGCTGCTGCAGCTGGACGGCGGCCGCATCGAGCTGCGCGAGAAGGTCCGCACGGCGTCCAAGGCGATCGCCCGCCTGGAGGAGATCGCGGTCGAGCGCGCCGCGACGGCCCCCGTGGACATCGCCGTCCACCACCTGGCCGCCCCCGAGCGCGCGGAGCAGCTCGCGGAACGGCTGCGGGACCGGGTGCCCGGTGTGGTGGAGCTCCATGTGAGCGAGGTGGGCGCGGTGATCGGGGCGCACACGGGTCCCGGGCTGCTGGGGGTTGTGGTCTCGCCGAGGTAGCGGGGGCGCGGGCGGCCCCGCGTGGCCCGCGTGGGTGACGAAGTTATCCACAACTGCGGGGTTATCCACGGAATTTGGGCCGTCTCAGCGGAGATGCCGCAACCGCCCTACGGTCGCTCCATGACGACGACGATGACCGCCCCCGGCGGCAGGCATGGCGATTGGCGGCTCGCGGCGCGGGAGCGCATCCCGCTGTGGCTGCAGACGAGATGCGGCTTCGAACCGCGGACCCTGGCCGCGCTGGCCGTGGTCCTGATGGCGGCGGCCGTCTTCGCCGCGTACCACTTCTGGCAGGGCCGCCCGCAGACGGTGCGCCCGCCCGCCCGGGAGCCGGTGCCGGTCGCGGCCACGGTGTCGCCCGCGGTGCGCAGGACGGTCGTGGTGGACGTCGCGGGCAAGGTGCAGCACCCCGGCGTGCTGCACCTGCCGCAGGGCGCGCGGGTGGCCGACGCCCTGGAGGCGGCGGGCGGCGCCCGCTCCGGCACGGACACGACGGCGCTCAACCGGGCCCGCGTCCTGGCCGACGGCGAACAGATCGTGGTGGGCGCACCCCCGGCGGCAGCACCGGGCGGCGCGCCGGGAGGTCCGGTCAGCCTCAACTCGGCGACGCAGGAACAGCTCCAGTCCCTCCCGGGCGTGGGTCCGGTCCTGGCGAAGCGGATCCTGGACTACCGCACCCAGCACGGCGGTTTCCATGAGGTCACGGACCTCCGCCGGGTCACCGGCATCGGTGCACACCGGTTCGCGGACCTCCGGGCTCTGGTCCAGCCATGAGGCCTGCGGCCGGCTCCGGGGGCGGTACGAGGGCGGGCGCCCGCCCGCCCGGGCCCGCACCCGACCTCAACGCCACCCCACCCCAAGACCCTCCACCCCAGGACCCTCCACCCCAAGACTCCCCACCCGACCTCCGGTTGGTCGCCCCGGCGATCGCCGCCTGGCTGGCCGCGGCCCTCGCCCTGAGCGCGAGCCCGGCCACCGTCGCCCTCGCCTGCACCGCCGCCCTCGTCGCGGCCGCCGTCCTTGCGGCCCGGCACCGTACGACCGCCACCGCGGCGGCCCTCGCCGCAGCCCTCCTCTGTGCCTGCGCCGGCGCAACGGCCGGTGCCCTGGCCGGCACCACCGTCCACCGAGGCCCCCTGCCTCAACTCGCCCGTCGCACCGCGGAGGTGACCCTGGAGGCGACGGTCACCGACGACCCCCGCACCGCCCGCTCCGGCTCCACCGTCGTCCTGGAGGCCGACGCCACCCGCCTCGACGGCCCGGCCGGCACGACCGCGCTCCGCACCCCCGTGCTCGTGATGGCCGGCCAACGCTCCTGGCTCGGCCTCCTGCCGTCGACCAGGATCCGGCTCACCGGCAGACTGGCCCCGCCCACCCGCGGTGGAGCCGCCGACCGCATCGCCGCGGTCGTCCGCGTCACCGGCCGAGAGCCCCCGCATGTCATTGCCCCGCCCACCGGGCTTCAGCGCGCCGCCGCCCGGCTCCGCTCCGGCCTGCGCCGGGCCACCGACGGCCTCGCCCCGGACGCGCGGGCGCTCCTGCCCGGTCTGGTGGTCGGGGACACCTCCCGCATCCCCGCGGACCTCGACGACGCCTTCCGCGCCACCGACCTCACCCACCTCCTCGCCGTCTCCGGCGGCAACTTCACCATCCTGCTGGCCCTGCTCATCGGCCCCTCCCACCTCTCCGCCCGCGCCGAGCGCCGCGGCCTCGCGGCACGCCTCGGCCTGCCGCTGCGGCTCACCGCGCTGCTGGGCGGAGCGCTGTCGCTCGGCTTCGTGATCGTCTGCCGCCCCGACCCGAGCGTGCTGCGCGCCGCCGCCTGCGGCCTGATCACGCTGCTGGCACTCGGCACCGGCCGCCGCCGCAGCCTGCTGCCCGCCCTGGCGGCGGCCGTGCTCCTGCTGGTGCTCTTCGACCCCTGGCTCGCGAGGAGTTACGGCTTCCTGCTCTCCGTCCTGGCGACCGGCGCCCTCCTGACCCTGGCGCCCCGTTGGAGCGAGGCGCTCCAACGGCGCGGCCTGCGGCCCCGGTTGGCCGAGGCGGTCGCCGCCGCGGGAGCGGCACAGGCCGTCTGCGGGCCCGTGATCGCCCTGCTGGCGGCGCAGGTGAGCCTGGTGGCCGTCCCGTGCAATCTGCTCTCCGAGCCGGCGGTCGCCGCCGCCACCGTGCTGGGCTTCGCGGCCATGGCCGCGGCCCCGGTCGCCCTGCCGGCCGCCAAGTGCCTTGCCTGGCTTGCCGGATGGCCCGCCACCTGGACCGCGGTCGTGGCCCGCACGGGTGCGGCGCTCCCCGGGGCCGCGCTGCCGTGGCCGGGCGGCTGGACCGGCTGCCTGCTGCTGGCCGCGGTCACGGCGGCCGCCGTCCCGGCCGCCCGCCGGGTGCGGCTGCTCCGCAGGCCGTGGGCCTGTGTTGGGCTGGCCCTGCTCCTGCTCCTGGCGGTCGTCCGCCCGGCACCCCTCACCCGGGCCGTCACGGGCTGGCCGCCCTCCGGCTGGCGGCTGGCCGCCTGCGACGTCGGCCAGGGGGACGCCCTGGTCCTCGCCGCGGGCGACGGGGCCGCCGTGGTCGTGGACGCCGGGCCCGAACCGCACGCCGTGGACGGCTGCCTGCGGGCGCTGCAGGTCGAGAGGATTCCGCTGCTCCTCCTGAGCCACTTCCACGCCGACCACGTCGACGGGCTGCCGGGCGTGCTGCACGGCCGGGCGGTCGGGATGATCGAGACGACGCCGTTCGCCCGGCCGCCCGGCAGGGCCGCGTTCGTGCGCCGTGCCGCCGCGCGGGCGGGCGTGCCGGTGACCGAAGGCGTGGCGGGGGAGCGGCGGCAGCTCGGCGACCTGTCGTGGGAGGTACTGTGGCCGCCGCCCGCGGGCACTTCCGCGGCGGCCGAGGACGGCCCCAACGACGCCAGCCTCGTGCTGCTCGTCCGCACCGCGGGCCTCACGCTGCTCCTGCTCGGGGATCTCGAACCGCCCGCGCAGCAGGCCCTGTCGGAGGCGTACCCGGGCCTGCCGCCGGTGGACGTCCTCAAGGTCGCCCACCACGGATCCGCCCACCAGGACGCGCAGTTGCTGCGGGCCCTGCACCCCCGGCTGGCCCTGATCTCGGTCGGTACGCACAACCGCTACGGCCACCCCGCGGCGGCGACGGTCGCCGCGCTGAAGGAGCAGGGCGCGACGGTGCTGCGGACGGACACCGACGGCGCGGTGGCCGTGACGGGCGCGGCGGCGGCCGTCACCGCGGGCCGCGGCCGCAGACGTAGGACCCGGGCCCGATGTCCCGGCTGCCGTGCATGCGGCATAACTGAACCATGGATTCCACTGATATTGACGCCTACCTCCGCCGCATCGACGTCCCTCGCCCGCCCGCCCCCGATGCGGAGGCGCTGCGCGAGCTCCACTTCCGGCACATCGTCGCCGTGCCGTTCGAGAACCTGTCGATCCATCTGGGAGAGGAGATCGTGCTGGAGGGCGGGGCCCTCGTGGAGAAGGTGGTGCAGGCCGGGCGCGGCGGCTTCTGCTACGAGCTCAACGGCGCCTTCGCCCACCTGCTGACCGCCCTCGGCTACCGGGTGAGTCTGCTGGCGGCGCGGATGGTGATGCCGGACGGGTCGCTCGGGATCCCCTACGACCACCTGGCGCTGCGGGTGGAGACGGGACAGGGCGGGGCGGCGGGGGCCCCGCGCTCGTGGCTGGTGGACGTCGGCGCCGGCTCGCACAGCCTCTACCCGCTGGACTACTGCGAGCGAGGCGATCAGCGCGACCCGGGAGGTGTGTTCCGCATAGCGGAGGCCGAAGGAGGAGAGGGGGACGACCTGGAGGTGTTCAAGGACGGCAAGCTGCAGTACCGGCTGGAGCAACGCCCCAGGGAGCTGGCCGACTTCGAGCCCGGCTGCTGGTGGCACCGGACGTCGCCGGAGTCGCCCTTCACCCGGTCGCTGGTCTGCTCCCTGCCGACCGGGACCGGCACGGACCGGGTCACGCTCAGCGGCCGCAAGCTGGTGATCACCGACGCCTCCGGAAAGCTGGAGCGGACGCTGGCCGAGGACGAGGTCCTCGGCGCGTACCGGAAGCACTTCGGCATGGCCCTCGAACGGGAGCCGGAGCTTCGTGCCCCGTAAGGGGCGCGGGGCGGTGACTCCCCCGGCCACCTCCCCCAGCTACCGCTGGGCGCGACCGGCCACCGAAGCGGCGCGTCGTCTGCAGGCGCGTCGTGGCTGGTCGCGCAGTTCCCCGCGCCCCTTGCGGGGCACGGTCACTCCGCCTCGAGCCAGCCGTCGTACTCCTCGGCGAGCTCGCGCAGGAGGGAGACGTCCAGGTCGCCGTCGGGGTCCTCCACGACGACCAGCCACTGGGCGTCCTCGGCGTCGTCCTCACCGGCGAGGGCTTCGCGCACGACCTGCGGGTCGTCGTCCAGCCGGAGGCGCGAGGCGGCCTCCTCGGCCGCCTCCTCGGCCGCGTCGCGGTCGGGGAGCACCAGCAGGTGCCGTACGGAATCTGAGGCTCTGTAGGAGGAGAAAGTGCTGCTCACTCGCATATTGTGCGGCATGCTCCGGAGACCGGCGAGGGGGGTGTGTCACCGGCGCATGGGATGCTGGACACGATGGCCAGGAAGACAGCTGCAGACGACCCGCTCGCCCCCGTGACGCTCGCCGTGGGCCAGGAGGATCTCCTTCTCGACCGTGCCGTGCAGGAGGTGGTCGCGGCGGCCCGCGCTGCCGATGCGGACACCGACGTGCGGGACCTCACGCCCGATGCCCTCCAGCCCGGCACCCTCGCGGAGCTGACGAGCCCGTCGCTCTTCGCCGAGCGGAAGGTCGTGGTCGTGCGCAATGCGCAGGACCTCTCGGCGGACACCGTGAAGGACGTGAAGGGCTACCTCGGCGCGCCCGCCGAGGAGATCACCCTGGTGCTGCTGCACGCGGGCGGCGCCAAGGGCAAGGGCCTGCTGGACGCGGCCCGCAAGGCCGGGGCTCGGGAGGTCGCCTGCCCGAAGATGACCAAGCCTGCCGACCGTCTGGCCTTCGTCCGCGGGGAGTTCCGCGCGCTGGGCCGCTCGGCGTCCCCGGAGGCCTGCCAGTCGCTGGTGGATGCGATCGGCAGCGATCTGCGCGAGCTGGCGAGCGCGTGTGCTCAGCTGACCGCCGACATCGAGGGCGTCATCGACGAGGCCGTGGTCGCCCGCTACTACACGGGCCGCGCGGAGGCCTCCAGCTTCACCGTCGCGGACCGGGCGGTGGAGGGCCGGGCCGCGGAGGCCCTGGAGGCCCTGCGCTGGGCGATGGCCACCGGCGTCGCGCCCGTCCTGATCACCAGTGCCCTGGCCCAGGGCGTCCGTTCCATCGGCAAGCTGGCCTCCGCCCCGCGAGGGGCCCGTCCCGGGGATCTGGCGCGGGAGCTGGGCATGCCGCCGTGGAAGATCGACCGGGTGCGGCAGCAGATGCGCGGCTGGTCGGCGGACGGCGTCGCCGCGGCCCTGCTGGCGGTCGCGGAGGCGGACGCCGGGGTCAAGGGCGGGGGCGACGATCCGGAGTACGCCCTGGAGAAGGCGGTCGTCGCGGTGGCGCGGGCGGCCCGCAGCCGGCGCTGACGGAGTCCCGGCAGACGGAATCCCGGGGGGGGGCCTCCGCTGCCCCCCCCGGAAAGCCCGAAGGCCCCGCGTCCGCCCCGGGGAAGGGGCGAAGGCGAGGCCTTCAGGATCGATCAAGGAGTGCCGCAGGCACGTGGCGAACGTCCGCGTGCGGCACGGGGTGCCGGTCCGGAGCGGCTGAGAGAGGGGTCCGCTGGGCCCGTACCGGCGATCGGCCTTACTTGGCGGCGACCAGCTTGGCCAGCGCCGACTTCTTGTTGGCGGCGGCGTTCTTGTGCATGACACCCTTGCTGGCAGCCTTGTCCAGCTTCTTGCCGGCCAGGCGGACCGCGGCGGTGGCCTTCTCGGCGTCACCGGCGAGGACGGCCTCGCGGGCCGCACGGATGGCGGTCTTGACCGAGGACTTGACGGCCTTGTTACGCAGGCGCGCCTTCTCGTTGGTCTTGTTCCGCTTGATCTGGGACTTGATGTTCGCCACGAAAAGAGCCTTTTCAGGTTCGTTGGAGTTCGAATGCGCCCACGGCGTGTAGAGGGCACGCCAGGCACAGTGGACCAGGCTACCAGCAGGGGCTCGGGCCGCCCAAACCGGACGGTCGCCGCCGCTCATGGGACGATGGAGGGGTCGTATACCCGACTCCCGCCGAGGCTGGCGTGCAAACGCCGAAGTCACCGAATGGATCCTGCGTGCCCGCGACCCCTACCAACGTGCCCGAGCCGAGCCGTACCGACCCGGCTCTGATCCGCAACTTCTGCATCATCGCGCACATCGACCACGGCAAGTCCACGCTTGCCGACCGGATGCTCCAGCTGACCGGTGTGGTCGACCAGCGGCAGATGCGCGCGCAGTACCTCGACCGGATGGACATCGAGCGCGAGCGCGGCATCACGATCAAGTCGCAGGCGGTCCGCCTCCCCTGGACCCCCAGTGGGGACGAGTCGAAGACGACCCACATCCTCAACATGATCGACACCCCGGGCCACGTCGACTTCACCTACGAGGTCTCCCGCTCCCTCGCCGCGTGCGAGGCCTGCATCCTGCTGGTGGACGCCGCCCAGGGCATCGAGGCGCAGACCCTCGCCAACCTCTACCTGGCGATGGAGAACGACCTCACGATCATCCCGGTCCTCAACAAGATCGACCTGCCGGCCGCCCGGCCCGAGAAGTTCGCCGCCGAGCTGGCGAACCTCGTCGGCTGCGACCCGTCCGACGTCCTCAAGGTCTCCGCCAAGACCGGCGTCGGCGTCCCCGAGCTGCTCGACCGCGTCGTCCGCGACGTCCCGGCCCCGGTCGGTGTCAAGGACGCCCCCGCCCGCGCGATGATCTTCGACTCGGTCTACGACCCCTACCGGGGCGTCGTGACGTACGTCAAGGTCGTCGACGGCACGCTCAAGAAGCGCGAGCGGATCCGGATGATGTCCACCGGCGCGGCCCACGAGCTCCTGGAGATCGGCACCAACTCGCCCGAGATGCTCCCGGCCGACGGCCTGTCCGTCGGCGAGGTGGGCTACCTGATCACGGGTGTGAAGGACGTCCGCCAGTCCAAGGTGGGTGACACGATCACCCAGTTCCAGGGCGGGGCCACCGACGCGCTCGGCGGTTACAAGGACCCCAAGCCGATGGTGTTCTCCGGCCTGTACCCCCTGGACGGCTCGGACTACCCGGAGCTCCGCGAAGCCCTCGACAAGCTCCAGCTCAACGACGCCGCCCTGGTCTACGAGCCGGAGACCTCCGCCGCGCTCGGCTTCGGCTTCCGCGTCGGCTTCCTGGGCCTGCTGCACCTGGAGGTCATCCGGGAGCGCCTGGAGCGCGAGTTCGGCCTCGACCTGATCGCCACCGCGCCGAACGTGGTCTACCGCGTCCTCATGGAGGACGGCACCGAGCACGAGGTCACCAACCCGAGCGAGTTCCCCACCGGCAAGATCGACGAGGTGCACGAGCCGGTCGTCCGGGCCACGATCCTGGCGCCCAGCGAGTTCATCGGCGCGATCATGGAGCTGTGCCAGACCCGCCGCGGTGTCCTGCTGGGCATGGACTACCTCTCCGAGGACCGCGTCGAGATCCGCTACACGCTGCCCCTCGCCGAGGTCGTCTTCGACTTCTTCGACCAGCTGAAGTCCAAGACCCGCGGCTACGCCTCGCTGGACTACGAGCCCACCGGCGAGCAGATGTCCGATCTTGTCAAGGTCGACATCCTGCTCCACGGCGACAAGGTCGACGCGTTCTCCGCGATCACGCACAAGGACAAGGCGTACGCCTACGGCGTGCGGCTGGTCGCCAAGCTGCGCGAGCTCATCCCGCGGCAGAACTTCGAGGTGCCGATCCAGGCCGCCATCGGCTCCCGGGTCATCGCCCGTGAGACGGTCCGCGCGATCCGCAAGGACGTCCTCGCCAAGTGCTACGGCGGTGACATCTCCCGTAAGCGGAAGCTGCTGGAGAAGCAGAAGGAAGGCAAGAAGCGGATGAAGATGGTCGGCAACGTGGAGGTCCCGCAGGAGGCCTTCATCGCGGTGCTGTCCACCGACGACAGCGGCGGCGAGAAGGGCAAGAAGTAACGCCCGGGCTGTTCCGCAGCGCGAGTGCCCGTCCCGTATCGGGGCGGGCATTTGCCGTATTCGGGGACATCCGTCCCGCCGGTCACAGCTTCAACAAGGCTTTCTTCGGCTCTTACGCCGTGGCCCCAACGGCTCTAGTCTGATCACTGTTTGGAAGGTTACTCGCGAGTCACCAGCAACGAGGCGGGACCCCGGAGGATGCCGTGACGGAGACACAGACACTGATCGAGAACCGGCCGCCCTCCGTGGCGACACTGTTCCTCGAACGGGTCGCTGCCACACCGGATGCGGAGGCCTACCGCCACCCGGTGCCCGCTCCTTCCGGCCAGGGCCCCGACGACTGGGCCTCGCTCACCTGGCGCCAGGCCGCCGACCGGGTCTTCGCCGCCGCCGCCGGCCTGATCACCCTCGGCGTGCAGCCCGAGGAGCGGGTCGCCCTCGCCTCCTCCACCCGGGTCGAGTGGATCCTCTCCGACCTCGGCATCATGTGCGCGGGCGCCGCCACCACGCCCGTCTACCCGAGCACCAACGCCGAGGAGTCGGCGTACATGCTCGCCGACTCCGAGAGCCGGGTCCTCATCGCCGAGGACGCCGCGCAGCTCGCCAAGGCCCGCCGGCACCGCGCCGAACTGCCCGCGCTCGCCCACGTCGTGGTGATCGACGAGGCGGACGTCCCGGCCGACGAGGACGACCCCGAGGACTGGGTCCTCTCCCTCGCCGAGCTGGAGCGCCGCGGGGCCGAGTACCTCAAGGCCCACCCCGATGCCGTCACCGACCGGATCGCCGCCCTGCGCCCCGAGCAGCTCGCCACCCTGATCTACACCTCCGGCACCACCGGCCGCCCCAAGGGCGTGCGGCTGCGGCACGACGCCTGGGCCTACATGTCCCGCGCCATCGAGGCCACCCAGCTGGTGCGCCCCGACGACGTGCAGTACCTGTGGCTGCCGCTCGCGCACGTCTTCGGCAAGGTGCTCACCACCGGGCAGATCAGCGTCGGGCACGTCACCGCCGTCGACGGCCGCGTCGACAAGATCATCGAGAACCTGCCCGTCGTCCGGCCCACCTACATGGCCGCCGTGCCGCGCATCTTCGAGAAGGTCTACAACGGCGTCGCCGCCAAGGCGCGCGAGGGCGGCGGAGCCCAGTACAAGATCTTCCGCTGGGCCGTGGACACCGCCCGCGAGTACGCCAAGGCGCAGCAGGACAACTTCCGCCGCACCGGCAGCAAGTCCGTGCCCTTCGGCCTCGCCGCCCGGCACCGGATCGCCGACGCCCTCGTCTACACCAAGATCCGCGCGGCCTTCGGCGGCCGGCTGCGCGCCTGCGTCTCCGGCGCCTCCGCCCTCGCCCCCGACATCGGCTACTTCTTCGCCGGCGCCGGCATCCACATCCTGGAGGGCTACGGCCTCACCGAGACCAGCGCCGCCAGCTTCGTCAACCCCGGCGAGGCCTACCGCACCGGCACCGTCGGCAAGCCGCTGCCCGGCACCGAGGTCCGCATCGCCGACGACGGGGAGATCCTGCTGCGCAGCCCCGGTGTGATGGAGGCCTACCACGGGCAGCCCGAGCGGACCGCCGAGGTCCTGGAGCCGGACGGCTGGTTCCACACCGGCGACATCGGCGAGCTCTCCCCGGACGGCTACCTGCGCATCACCGACCGCAAGAAGGACCTGATCAAAACCTCGGGCGGCAAGTACATCGCGCCCGCCGAGATCGAGGGCCGGTTCAAGGCCGTGTGCCCGTTCGTCTCCACCATCCTGGTCCACGGCGCCGACCGGAACTACTGCACCGCCCTCATCGCCCTCGACGAGCCCGCCATCCTGGGCTGGGCCAAGGAGCACGGCCTGGACGGCCGCTCCTACGCTGAGGTGGTCGCGGCGGAGGAGACCGTGAAGCTCGTCGACGACTACGTACGCCGCCTCAACGAGGGGCTGCAGCGCTGGCAGACGATCAAGAAGTTCCGGCTGCTGCCGCGCGACCTCGACGTCGAGCACGGCGAGCTGACCCCGAGCCTCAAGCTCAAGCGGCCGGTCGTCGAGCGCGCGTACAAGAACCTCATCGAGGAGATGTACGAGGGCGCCCGCGAGCGCTGAACCCGGGGCCGGCAGCGGCCGGCCCCGGATGCCGGACAATGGGGGCATGCCTTCCGTACTGCCTGACGGCGAACCCATGCCCGAGGACGGGGCGCTGCCCCGCCAGGCCCTCGACGGCGCCGGGCAGCGGCCGCTCGGGTTCTACCTGCACGTCCCCTACTGCGCCACGCGCTGCGGGTACTGCGACTTCAACACCTACACCGCGAGCGAGCTGCGCGGCTCCGGCGGCGCCCTGGCCTCCCGCGACAACTACGCGGACACGCTGGCCGAGGAGATCCGCCTCGCCCGGAAGGTGCTGGGCGACGACCCCCGCCCGGTCGAGACCGTCTTCATCGGCGGCGGCACGCCCACCCTGCTGCCCGCCGCCGACCTCGGCCGGATGCTGGCCGCCGTTCGCGACGAGTTCGGCCTGGCGCCCGGGGCCGAGATCACCACGGAGGCCAACCCCGAGTCGGTCGACCCGCGCTACCTGGCGGAGCTGCGGGAGGCCGGCTTCAACCGGGTCTCCTTCGGCATGCAGAGTGCCCGGCAGCACGTGCTGAAGATCCTCGACCGCACGCACACGCCGGGCCGCCCCGAGGCCTGCGTGGCCGAGGCCCGGTCGGCGGGCTTCGACCACGTCAACCTCGACCTGATCTACGGCACGCCGGGGGAGACGGACGAGGACTGGCGGGCCTCCCTGGACGCCGCCGTCGGCGCCGGTCCGGACCACGTCTCGGCGTACGCGCTGATCGTGGAGGAGGGCACGCAGCTGGCGCGCCGCATCCGGCGCGGCGAGGTCCCGATGACGGACGACGACGTGCACGCCGACCGCTACCTGATCGCCGAGGACACGCTGTCGGCGGCGGGCTTCGCCTGGTACGAGGTCTCGAACTGGGCGACGAGCGAGGCCGGCCGCTGCCGGCACAACGAGCTGTACTGGCGCGGCGCCGACTGGTGGGGCGCAGGCCCCGGCGCCCACTCGCACGTGGGCGGGGTACGGTGGTGGAACGTCAAGCACCCCGGCGCGTATGCGCAGGCACTGGCCGAGGGCCGCTCCCCGGGGGCCGGGCGGGAAGTCCTGCCGGACGAGGACCGGCGGGTGGAGCGGGTGCTGCTGGAGCTGCGGCTCGTGGACGGGTGTCCGCTGGCGCTGCTGCGGCCGGCCGGCCTCGCGGCGGCGGCCAGGGCCCTTGCGGACGGGTTGCTGGAGTCCGGGCCGTACGAGGACGGGCGCGCCGTCCTCACCTTGCGGGGGCGGTTGCTGGCCGATGCGGTGGTGCGGGACCTGGTGGACTGAGGTTCCCCTGCCGTCGGTCGGCTGCGGATCGTCGTGGCTGGTCGCGCAGTTCCCCGCGCCCCTTACGGGGCGCTATTCCGGCGCCGTCACAAAATCGATCAGTTCCTCGACCCTGCCCAACAGCGCCGGCTCCAGGTCCTTGTAGCTCCGCACCGCCCCCAGGATCCGTTGCCAAGCGGCGCCGGTGTTCTCCGGCCATCCCAACTGCCGGCACACCCCCGTCTTCCAGTCCTGTCCCCGCGGCACCCGCGGCCACCCGGCGATGCCCACCGACGTCGGCTTCACCGCCTCCCACACGTCCACGTACGGGTGGCCCACCACCAGGACGTGGTCTCCCGTCACCTCCGCCGCGATACGGGACTCCTTCGTGCCCGGCACCAGGTGGTCCACCAGGACGCCCAGGCGCGCATCGGGGCCGGGGGCGAACGACCGCACGATGGACGGGAGATCGTCGATGCCCTCCAGGTATTCGACGACCACGCCCTCGATCCGCAGGTCGTCGCCCCACACCCGTTCGACGAGTTCCGCGTCGTGCCGGCCCTCGACGTAGATCCGGCCCGCCCGGGCGACCCGGGCCCGGGCGCCGGGGACGGCGATGGAGCCGGAGGCGGTGAGTGCCGGGCCGCGCGGGGCGGCGGGGGCGGGTGGGACGAGCGTCACCACCCGTCCCTCCAGCAGGAAGCCGCGCGGCTCCATCGGGAACACCCGGTGCTTCCCGAAACGGTCCTCCAGGGTCACCGTCGGGCCCTGTGCCGTCTTCTCGCAGCGGATCACCGCCCCGCAGAAGCCTGTTGTGACCTCTTCCACAACGAGGTCCGGCTCGGCCGGAACCTCCGGCGCGGGCGCCGTCCGCTTCCAGGGCGGGGTCAGATCAGGGCTGTAGCGCTTGCTCTGCATGAGGACCTGTTCTGTGTCGGGGCGGGCGCTGACGATCCGGAGCGAGCCACGTGCTCGGCCGGGGGTCCGGGGGTCACCCCCCGGGAGAATGCAGCCAGGGCGGGGTCAGATCAGGGCCGTACTGTCTGCTGCTGCGCATGCGGGCCATTGTGGTTCATGATCACCGCCCCGCTCACGCGACACCGAACCGCGCCGCCAGCTCGTCACGTTGCCTCCGCACGAACCCCGCATCCACCACGGCCCCGTGCCCGGGCACGTAGAGCGCGTCCTCCCCGCCGAGCGCCAGCAGCCGGTCCAGGGCCGCCGGCCAGGCGTGCGGCAGCGCGTCGCGGCCCGCCTGGGGCTCGCCCGACTCCTCGACCAGGTCGCCGCAGAAGACGACGTCCGGGGCCCCGTCCCGGCCGACCACCAGGACGGCCAGGTCGTGGGCGGTGTGCCCGGGGCCGACGTTGGCGAGCAGCACCCGCTGCCCGTCCCCGTCCCCGCCCAGGTCCACCGCGACCTCGCCCGAGACCAGGTGGTGCGGCAGGACGAGCAGGTCCGCGGCCTCGGCCGCCTCCTCCGGGTCCACCCCTTGCCGTTCCGCGGAGCGCCGGATGTCCTCCCGCTCGCGCTGCATCAGCTCGTCGAGGCCCACGGCCCCGTACACCTTCAGGCCCGAGAACCCTGAAAACGCAGCTGTGCCCAGCACGTGATCGAAATGCGGATGCGTGAGCGCGATGTGCGTCACGGGCAGGCCGAAGAGTTCCGTCACCTCGCGCCGGATCTCCGCCCCCGCGCGCAGCGTGGCCCCGGTGTCGACGACGAGCACGCCCGTACGGCCCGCGATCGCCCCGATGGTCTCGTCCCAGCCCGGCATTCTGCGGCGGGCGACGCCCGGCGCGAGCCGTTCCCAGTGCGCCTCCGCGGCGCCCGGTTCCCCTTGAGTTCCCATGCCGCGACGGTAGCCGGAGCGCGGTACCGTTGCCCGGCCTCCGGGCGCGCGGCGGGGACGGCCCTTGCCCTGGCCGTGGTGCCCGGCCGTACACTGGCTGAAGGGATCTGGCACTCGTGACCATTGAGTGCCAGGGGAACGGGCTCCACGAGCCCCCCTGATCCTTGCAGAACCCGCAAGACGGCTGGACCACTGACTGGAGGTGCGCGCGGTGCTGAGTGAACGCAGGCTTGAGGTACTGCGCGCCATCGTCCAGGACTACGTGGGCACCGAGGAGCCCGTGGGCTCCAAGGCCCTCACCGAGCGCCACCGGCTGGGCGTCTCCCCGGCCACCGTGCGCAACGACATGGCCGCACTGGAGGACGAGGGCTTCATCGCCCAGCCCCACACCAGCGCCGGCCGGATCCCCACCGACAAGGGCTATCGCCTCTTCGTCGACAAACTCGCGGGCGTCAAGCCCCTGTCGACGGCGGAGCGGCGCGCCATCCAGAACTTCATGGACGGCGCCGTCGATCTCGACGACGTCGTGGCCCGCACGGTGCGGCTGCTCGCGCAGCTCACCCGGCAGGTCGCGGTGGTGCAGTACCCCTCGCTGACCCGTTCGACCGTGCGGCATGTGGAGCTGCTCTCGCTCGCTCCCGCCCGCATCATGCTCGTGCTCATCACGGACACCGGGCGCGTCGAGCAGCGCATGGTCGACTGCCCGGCGCCCTTCGGCGAGAACGCGCTGGCGGATCTGCGGGCGCGGCTCAACAGCCGGGTCGTGGGGCGGCGGTTCACCGATGTGCCGCCGCTGGTGCAGGACCTCCCCGAGTCCTTCGAGCAGGACGACCGCGGAACCGTTTCCACGGTGCTCGCGACCCTGCTGGAGACCCTCGTCGAGGAGACCGAGGAACGGCTGATGATCGGCGGCACTGCCAATCTCACTCGTTTCGGTCATGACTTCCCGCTGACGATCCGGCCCGTGCTGGAGGCGTTGGAGGAGCAGGTCGTCCTGCTCAAGCTGCTCGGCGAGGCCAAGGACTCGCGGATGACCGTGCGCATCGGTCATGAGATTGCCCACGAGGGACTGAACTCCACATCGGTGGTCGCCGTCGGCTACGGTTCGGGCGACGAGGCAGTCGCCAAACTCGGCGTGGTCGGACCGACCCGCATGGACTACCCCGGAACGATGGGAGCGGTACGCGCAGTGGCACGTTACGTCGGACAGATCCTGGCGGAGTCGTAAGTGGCCACGGACTACTACGCGGTCCTGGGCGTCCGCCGTGACGCCTCGCCGGACGAGATCAAGAAGGCCTTCCGCCGCCTCGCGCGCGAGCTGCATCCGGATGTCAATCCGGACCCGAAGACGCAGGAGCGGTTCAAGGAGATCAACGCCGCCTACGAGGTGTTGTCGGACCCGCAGAAGAAGCAGGTCTACGACCTCGGTGGCGACCCGCTGTCCGCCTCGGGCGGCGCGGGTGCGGCCGGCGGCTTCGGCGCCGGTTTCGGCAACTTCTCCGACATCATGGACGCGTTCTTCGGGCAGGCGTCGCAGCGCGGGCCCCGCTCGCGGACGCGGCGCGGCCAGGACGCCATGATCCGGATCGAGGTCGACCTCAACGAGGCCGCCTTCGGTACGACCAAGGACATCCAGGTCGACACGGCCGTCGTCTGCACCACCTGCAGCGGCGAGGGCGCGGCCCCCGGCACGTCCGCCCAGACCTGTGACATGTGCCGCGGCCGCGGCGAGGTCTCCCAGGTCACGCGGTCCTTCCTGGGCCAGGTCATGACCTCCCGTCCCTGCCCCCAGTGCCAGGGCTTCGGGACGGTCGTCCCCACGCCCTGCCCGGAGTGCGCGGGCGACGGCCGCGTGCGGTCGCACCGCACGCTCACGGTCAAGATCCCGGCCGGTGTGGACAACGGCACCCGCATCCAGCTCGCGGGCGAGGGCGAGGTCGGCCCGGGCGGCGGTCCGGCGGGCGACCTCTACGTGGAGATCCACGAGAAGCCGCACGCCGTCTTCCAGCGCCGCGGCGACGACCTGCACTGCACGGTCACGATCCCGATGACGGCGGCCGCGCTCGGCACCAAGGTGCCGCTGGAGACGCTGGACGGCGTCGAGGAGATCGACATCCGGCCCGGCACCCAGTCCGGCCAGTCGATCCCGCTGCACCAGCGCGGCGTCACGCACCTGCGCGGCGGCGGCCGGGGCGACCTGATCGTGCACGTCGAGGTCCAGACGCCCGCGAAGCTGGACCCGCAGCAGGAGGACCTGCTGCGGCAGTTGGCGAAGCTGCGCGGCGAGGAGCGCCCGATGGGCGAGTTCAAGCCGGGGCAGCAGGGGTTGTTCTCGCGGCTCAAGGACGCTTTCAACGGCCGGTAGGCCGGGTCGGGGTTCCGGGGGTTCCGCCCCCGGGGCCCCGCGGTCTTCCTGTGCGGGTGCGCTGTGGCTTGTCGCGCAGTTCCTCGCGCCCCTTCGGGGCACTGGCCGTCCTGGGCCTTGTGCAACGATGTTGGTATGGCTCCCCTGAGCGACCTGTTCCCGCACCCCGTCGTGCAGGCCCCCATGGCCGGTGGCGCAAGCCGCCCCGCGCTGGCGGCCGCCGTCTCCGAGGCCGGCGGCCTCGGGTTCCTGGCGGCCGGGTACAAGACGCCGGCCGCCATGTACGAGGAGATCAAGCAGCTCCGCGCGCTCACCTCCCGCCCCTTCGGCGTCAACCTGTTCCTGCCGCAGCCGCCCGCAGCCGACCCGGCCGCGGTCGAGGTCTACGCCGAGCAGCTGGCCGGCGAGGCCACCTGGTACGACACCCCGCTCGGCGAGTGGGACCGTGACGCCGACGACGCCTACGAGGCCAAGCTGGCCATCCTCCTCGACGACCCCGTCCCGGTCGTCTCCTTCACCTTCGGCTGCCCGTCCCCCGAGGCCGTCGCGGCCCTCGCCGCGGCCGGCACCCGCACCGTCGTCACCGTGACCTCGCCCGCCGAGGCGGAGGCGGCCCGGCGGGCCGGTGCGGACGCGGTGTGCGCGCAGGGCGTCGAGGCCGGCGGCCACCAGGGCACCCACCACGACGACCCGCACGCGGACGGTGCCGGTGCGGGCATCGGCCTGCTGTCCCTGCTGGCGCAGCTGCGCGAGACGGTACGGATCCCGGTGGTCGCCGCGGGCGGGCTGATGCGCGGCGCCGACATCGCCGCCGTGCTCGCCGCGGGCGCCTGCGCCGCCCAGCTCGGCACGGCCTTCCTCGCCTGCCCCGAGTCCGGTGCGCACCCGCTGCACAAACGGGCCCTCACCGACCCGCTGTTCGTCCGCACCGAGCTCACCCGGGCCTTCTCCGGGCGTCCGGCCCGCGGTCTGGTGAACAGATTCGTCCGGGAGCACGGCCCGTACGCCCCGGCCGCGTACCCGCAGGTGCACTTCCTGACCGCCCCGCTGCGCAAGGCGGCCGCCGCGGCCGGCGACCCGCAGGCCCTCGGCCTCTGGGCGGGCCAGGGGCACCGCCTGGCCCGTGAACTTCCGGCGGCCGAGCTCGTGCAGCTGCTGGTCGCCGAACTCGGCGCGGCAGGCGCGCCGTCGAACCGAGGGAGCAAGTAGAACCATGACAGCGCCGGTCTTTCTGGTCGAGGAGGACGCTCTCACGGGTGTCTTCCCCGGTACGGTCTTCCCGCTCGACGGTCCCGAGGGCCGGCACGCGGTCTCCGTGCGCCGGCTGCGGGTGGGCGAGGAGATCGTCCTGACGGACGGCGCGGGCACCGGCGTGCACGGCACCGTCGCGGCCGTCGAGGGCAAGGACCACCTCGACGTGGCCGTCACCTCGGTGCGCTCCGAGCCGCTGCCCCAGCCGTCGATCACCGTCGTGCAGGCCCTGCCCAAGGGCGACCGCGGCGAACTCGCCGTCGAGACCATGACGGAGACGGGCGTCGACGCCATCGTGCCCTGGTCCGCGGCCCGTTGTGTCACGCAGTGGAAGGGCGAGCGCGCCGCGAAGTCCCTCGGCAAGTGGCGCTCGACGGCCCGCGAGGCGGGCAAGCAGTCGCGCCGCCTGCGCTTCCCCGCGGTGACCGGGCAGATGACGACCAGGCAGGTCGCGGAACTGCTGTCGGAGGCCGACTTCGCGGCCGTCCTGCACGAGGAGGGCAGCACCCCGCTGGCCACGGCCGAGCTCCCGGAGACCGGCCGCATCGTCCTCGTCGTCGGCCCCGAGGGAGGCGTCTCCCCGGAGGAGCTCGCCGCCTTCGCCGAGGCGGGCGCCCACCCGTACCGGCTGGGCCCGAGCGTGCTGCGCACGTCCACGGCGGGCACGGCCGCGGCGGCCCTGCTGCTGGGGCGGACGGGGCGCTGGAGCTAGGGGGACGGGCGTGCAGCTGAGAGCGCGGGACTACGAGCGGATGCTCGACCTCGCCGTCGCCGTCCTGGAGAACGGCGACACCGACACGTCCTGGCACCTGATCACCGGCCACCTGCTGGAGGCGTTCGGCTGTCATTCGGCGACGTACACGGCGTGCAACATGGCCGACGGCTCCGGCCGGGCCGAGGGCTGGGCCCCCGACCGGCTCAGTGCGCACGTCGGCGACCTGGTGCAGCGGCGCGTCCGGCAGGGCCACCCGCTGCTCTGCTACACGAGCCCGGTGGAGCACCGGCCTCCGGTCAACATCAGTGAGCTGTGCGCCCGTTGGCGCCACAGCCAGTGGTACAGCGAGGCGCGCCGCGACTTCGGCGCCCCCTACCAGATGGGCGTGCCGCTGCCCGGCGAGCACGGCATCCTGCGCAACGTCGTGCTGGGCCGCGACGCCGACTTCACGGCACGCGAACTCGCCTTCGCGGCCCGTATCCAGCCGCTCCTGGTCGGTGTCGGCAACCACGTACGGGAGCTGCGCCGCCTGCGCGCCGGGTCCCTGCCCGCTCCCGTGATGACGGGGCACGGCCTGACGCCGCGCGAACTGACCGTCCTGGGCCTGCTGTCGGAGGGGCTGACGACGGGGGCGATCGCGCGGCGCCTGGCGATCTCGCCGCATACGGTCAACCGGCATCTGGAGAAGGTGTACCGGAAGCTGGGGACGAACAACCGGGTGTCGACTGTGCGGTTGGCCCGGCAGACGGGCATCGTGCCGTAGCGCCCTGTAGGGGCGCGGGGAACTGCGCGATCGACCACGACGCGCCCGCAGTTGACCTCCCGGGGCTGCGCCCCGGACCCCTGGGTGGTGCGTCGGCTGCGGGCCGGTGGGGGCTGTTCGCGCAGTTCCCCGCGCCCCTGACGGGGCGCCTGGTCGCGCCCACGCGGCGGAGCCGCATATGTCGACAGCCCCGCGCCCCTACGGGGCGCCCAGCAGCGCCCGCGTCTGGTCGATGTCGGCCTGGGCACGGCGTTGTTCGAAGAGGTCGAGGGCTGCTTCCAGACAGGTGCGGGCCCGGGTGTGCTGTCCGAGGCGGTCGAGGCTGCAGCCGAGGGCGCGGAGCAGGCTGCCCTCGAGGACGGGGCTGGTCCGGCGGGCCACGGGCAGGAAGGTCTCGGCGACGTCCGCCGCCAGGCGGTGCCGTCCCGTCTGGACGTGGAGGTCGGCCATCAGCACGCCGGTGGCCGCCTCGAAGGCCGTCACGTTCAGGGTGCGGAACAACTCCAGTGCCTCCTGGGCGCGCTGGAGCGATGCGTCGGCGTCGTCGCACAGGCGCAGCACCCGGGCCAGGTAGTACAGGCCGATCGCCTTGGACACCGAGGGCTCCCCGCCGACCAGCCGGGCGCCGCGTTCCGCCGCGGCGCGGGCCTCGGCGAGCCGGCCCTGCCGGGCGTAGTTGAAGGCCAGTTCGCCCAGCGCGGTGCCCTCGGCCGTGCCGGCGCCCGCGGTGCGGAAGAGGCGCACCGAGGCCTCGCCGTGCCCGACCGCCTCGTCGGTGCGGCCGCCGACGCGGGCGCCCGCGCACAGCGTGAGGTGGGCCCATCCGCGCAGCCGGGCGTCGGAGCCGTCGGCGCACAGGGCGATGGAGCGCAGGAGTTCGGACTCGGCCTCGGCGAAGGAGCTCGCGTGCCACAGGGCGTTGCCGCGGACGTAGCGGGCCAGGGCCTCGGCGGTCCGGTCGCCGCGGGCCGCCGCGGCCTCGGCGACCCGCGCGGCCTGGGCGGTCACCCCGGTCTGGTGGGTGACGCCGGGCAGCACGTTGTTGAGCTTGTCGACGAGGTCGGCCGCCTGGGCCAGCGGCAGGGCGCCGTCCGCGCAGGCCCGGTCGATCAGCGCCCGCTGGACGGGTATCTCCTCGTGCATCCAGCCGGTCGCGGCCTGCGCAGTGCCGAAGGCGAGGCCGGCCGCGGCCACTGGCACGTCGATGAGCCGGCGTTCGGCGGGGTCCACCGAGTGCGATGCCGCGTCCGCGGCCCGCGCGGTGGCCAGGCAGAAGTCCAGCAGCCCGGCGAAGGCGCGGGACGTCTCCGCGGGGGTGTCGTCGCGGCCGTTCCTGGCCCGGGCGAAGACCCGCACCAGGTCGTGGAAGTGGTACCGGCCCATCCGGCGGGACTCCACGAGGTTGAGGTCGACCAGGGACTCCAGGAGGTCCTCGGTGCTCTCCGTGTCCCGGCCGAGGAGGGCGGCGGCGCAGTGCACGCCGAGGTCCGGTGCGTCCACCGCGGACAACAGCCGGAAGGCCCGGGCCTGTTCGGGGGAGAGCTTGGAGTAGGAGAGCTCGAAGGTGGCCTCCACGGCGAGTTCGCCGGTGGCCAGCTCGTGCAGCCGCCGGTGCTCGTCGTCCAGCCGCCGCACCATGTCGGCCAGGGTCCAGCCGGTCTCCGCGGCCAGGCGCGAGGCGGCGACCCTGATGGCCAGGGGCAGCCGGCTGCACGCGGCCACGATCGCGGCGGCCGCCTCCGGCTCGGCGTCGCAGCGGCGGTCGCCGACGATCCGCCGGAGCAGGGCGAGGGCCTCGGCGGGCGGCATCACGTCGAGCCGCAGGTGCTGCGCCCCGGTCAGCCCGGTCAGCCGGGCGCGGCTGGTCACCAGGACGGCGCTGCCCGCGGCCCCGGGCACCAGCGGCTGCACCTGGCCGTCGGAGGCCGCGTTGTCCAGCAGCAGCAGGACCCGGCGTTCGGCCATCAGCGAGCGGTAGAGGGCGATGCGCTCGTCGCCGTCGTCCGGGACGTCGCCGTCGGCCACGCCCAGGGCGTGCAGGAAGGAGGCCAATACGGCCTGCGGGTCCAGGGGTTCGCGGTCGGCGCCGCGCAGGTCCGCGTAGAGGTGCCCGTCGGGGAACCGGTCCGCGATCCTGCGGGCCGTGTGGACGGCGAGGGTGGTCTTGCCCACGCCCGGGACGCCGTTGACGGCGGAGACCACGACGGCCTGCGTGCCGGGGTGGGTGAGCATCCCGGTGAGGGTGCCGACGGCCTCGGCGCGGCCGGTGAAGTCGTCGATGCCGCACGGCAGTCGGTGGGCCTCGGGGATGCTGTCCGCGTCGAAGGCCAGGTGAGCGGGTTCGGCGGCGGGCCGGACCGCGGGGTCCGCGCGCAGGATCCGCCGGTGCAGCTGCTGCAGCGCCGGGCAGGGCCTGCGCTCGGGCGCCGGCAGGTGGCCCAGTTCGGCCGCCAGGAACCGCCGGGTGTCCTCGTACACGCTCAGCGCCTCGGCCCGGCGGCCGGCCTGGTAGAGCGCCAGCATCTGGACGCCGCGCAGGCGTTGGCTCGCCGGGTACTCGATGACCAGGGCGCCCGCCTCGGCGTGGAGGTCCGGCCGGTCCCCGATCTCGGCGTCCAGCTCCAGGCGCGTCTCCAGCAGCGACTGTCGGACGGCGCAGAGCCGGTCGCGCACCGCCCTCGCGTGCGGGCCGTGCAGGCCGGCCAGCGGCTCGGCGGACCACAGTTCCAGCGCGCCCGCCACCACGTCCCGGGCCTGCGCGGCCGTGCCGCCCGCGGCGCGGACCCGGGCGGCCTCCGCCTCCGCCCGCTCGAACGCCCGGGTGTCCACGGCCTCGGCGGGCACCCGCAGCGCGTAGCCGTCGCCGACGGTGACCAGCAGCGGCGCGTCGGCGGAGTGCCCCAGCACGCGGCGCAGCCGGTGGACGTGGGTGCGGACGGACTGGTCCGGCCTGGTCGGCCGGTCCGCCTCGGCCCAGACCCCGTCCGCGATCAGCGGCACCGACACCGTGCGCCCCGCGGCGGCGAGCAGGATCGCCAGCACCTCGCGCTGCTGGGGCCTGCCCAGGTCGAGTTCGGCGCCGTCGCGCCAGGCGCGGACCGGGCCGAGCAGCCCGAACCCGAGTATGTGCGCGGGCTCCTCGGCGGGTCTGCCTCCGTTGCGGGTCCCCTCGTGCGACGTCATGATGTGCTCCTCCCCAACATGCACAGCCCATACATGAAGTACGCACATATGATGGGATGTCGGGTCGCGTGAATGGCGAAGCGACACGGCTTGGGGCGTGACGTGACACTGCATTTCCGGACTCTGGGACCGCTGCGGATCCGGCAGGGGGGCGCCGAGACCCCCGTGGGCCGGCCCCAGCAACAGGCCGTCCTGGTGGCGCTGCTGGCGGCCCGGGGCAGGCCGCTGACCACCGGGCAGCTCCTGCGCGCCGTCTGGGACGAGGACGAGGAGCACTGGCCGGCCCGGCCGAAGCGGGCCCTGGCCACCCACGTCTACCGGCTCCGGCAGCTGCTCGCGGCCGGGGACGGGGCCGCGGCCCTGCACCAGGCCGGGCAGGGGTACCGGCTGGAGACCGGGCCCGGGGCCGTCGACATGCACTGCTTCGACGACGCCGTCCAGGCCGCCGCCACGGCCCGGCAGCAGGGCGACCCGGCCGGCGCGCACGCCCTGCTGACCCGGGGCCTGGGCCTCTGGTACGGCAGCGCCCTGGACGGCGTCCCCGGCCCCCTGGCCGAGCGGATCCGGCAGCGGCTGGAGGCCAGCCGCACGGCGGCCCTGGAGGCGCGGCTGTCCCTCGACGTCGCCGGCGGGCGGCACGCCGAGGTGCTCCCGGAGATCGCGGCGCTGGCCGCGCGGCCGGACCCCTCCGGGCAGCTGCAGTCCCTGCTCATGCTCGCGCTCTTCCGCAGCGGCCGCCGGGACGAGGCGCTCGCCGTCTACGAGCGCGCCCGCGGGCAGGCCGAGGAGCTCGGCCTCGACCCCGCGCCCGAACTGGTGCGGGTGCACCGGCAGATCACCGATGGAACCGCCGCTGCACCCGCCGCGTGCCGTCCCCGTCATCTGCCCGCCGACACGGTGGACTTCACCGGGCGGGACGAGGAAGTCGCCGTGCTCGTCCGGGCCTTGGGGTCCGCCGCGCGGACGGCCGTCGTGCAGGGGGCCGCCGGGACCGGGAAGACCGCACTCGCCGTCCACGCCGCGCACCGCCTGCGCGACGCATATCCCGACGGTCAGCTCTACGGCGACCTGAAGGCCTCGCACGCGGCGCCGGTCCGTCCCGCCCGGGTCCTCGCCGCCTTCGTCCGGGCGCTCGGCGGGGACGTCCCGGAGGACGGGACGGACGTGGCCGCCGCCTACCAGGAGGCCCTCGACGGGCGCCGGGTCCTGGTCGTGCTCGACGACGTGCAGGACCTCGACGGCATCCGCCCGTTGATCCCGCGGCACCCCGGCTGCGCGGCTCTCGTCACCGGCCGGACGCCGGCCGGGCTCCTCCCCGGTGCCCGGCAGGTCGCCCTCGGTGCCTTCTCCGTCGACGACGCGCTCGGTCTGCTCGTCCGCACGCTCGGGGCGGCACGCGTCGCGGCCGAACCGGACGCCGCACGCGCCCTGGCCGAGGCCTGCCGGTGCCACCCGGCGCTGCTGCGGACGGCGGCGGCACGGGCCGCTGCCCGGCCGCACTGGTCGCTGGCGAGCATGGCCGAGCGGATGGGCAGGGGGTGAGCGGGGGCGTCAGGACGCCGACGACCAGAGGATGTCGCAGGAGGGCAGGACGATCCCGTACGGGGCCGTGCTGTGGCAGACCCTGCCGTTGTCGCCGTAGATGGTCAGGTGACCGGTGGGGTCGAGCAGGAGCTTCACCGGGTAGGAGCGGTTGCCGCGCTGGGTGCCGCTCGCCCAGCACGGGTGGCCGTCCTGTGCGTAGACCACGAGGTTTCCGTCGCTCTGCATCACGGCCTTGGCGCCGCAGCCGACCGTCTTGGAGTCCCACAGGGGGTAGCCGTTGATGTAGGCGACGAGGTTGCCGTCCTGCTGCATGATCAGCCGGGCCGGGCCGTTGTCGAGGTGCCAGCCGGGGTAGAGGGGCTCGTCGTTCCAGATGGTGGTGTGGGCGTCGTCGATGGCCGCGTGCGCCGTTCCGCCCGTGGCCAGCAGGCCCGCCGCGGCGAGCACGGCCGACGCGGCGAGGCCGGTCAGGCGGCGGGCGATCGACGAGCGGTTGGTTCTGATGGGGCTCATGACGAGCCTCTCTTCTTTGAGTGACACATGGGCAAAAAGGGGCAACGGCGAAGCGTTGCCATAAGAGCGTGTCCTGGCTCGTTCAACAAGCGGTCAACAAGCCGTTGACAGCTGCGTGGGGGAGACGGTGGAAGGAAGGACACCGGCTTCCGGTCAACAACCTGTCAACACCGCCTCCGCCGTGGCGTGTCCGCCCGTCCCGCTGCCATGCTGGCCGCATGCTGACGAGCGCCGGATCCGCTCCGGGAACCCCGAACTGGATCACGTTGAGCACCCCCGACCCCGCGGCCTCCGCCGGGTTCTACGGGGCCCTGCTGGGCTGGGAGTTGACGCCCGACGGTCTCTTCCGGTTCGCGGGGCGGACGGTGGCGGGGGCCGTGGCCGATTCCCGTACCGGGCGGGGCGCGTGGACCGTGTCCTTCCGCACGGCGGACGCGGCGGCGACGGCCGCGGCCGTGGAGCGGGCGGGCGGGTACGCCGGTCCCGGCGGGCTCGCCGACCCCGCGGGGGCCCGGTTCGCCGCCCGGGAGCCCGGCGAGGGACCGGACCTGGAGACGGTCGACGCCCCGGGCTCGCTGTGGTGGACACAGCTCTACACGCCGGACGTCGAGCCGGCCAAGGACTTCTACCGCGCCGTCTTCGCCTGGGACACCCACGACCTCGTCCTCGAACGCGGCGCCACCTACACGGTCCTCGCCCCGCAGGGCGGCGGGATGCAGGGCGCGCACGGCGGCATCATGCAGCCGCTCGACGCGACCCCCGTGGGCTGGCTGCCGTACTTCGCGGTCGGGAACTGCGATGCGGTGGTGACCGCGGCCATCGAGAACGGCGGCCAGGTGGTCCACCCGCCGGAGTCCCAGCGGGGCATCGGCCGGCAGGCCACGCTGCGGGACCCCTTCGGCGCGTGGTTCGCGGTGAACGCGAAGGCCGGCGCGTAGGGCCTGCCGGCCAGGGCGTGTCCGGCGGATCTTGCAGCGCCCCGAAGGGGCGCGGGGCTGTTGCATGATGCGGCTCCGCCGCGTGGGCGCGACCAGCCACCGACGGCCTGCAGCCGACGCACCACCCCGAGGCGGCACGTCATCTGCGGGT